>JASMLY010000081.1 GCA_030748455.1 Phycisphaerales bacterium
CTCTCTTCACTTGTCGTGAGTTGTGCCGTGAAGCGCATTGCCGAGAATAGAGATTTCAAAAGTGTAGATTTTTTTTCAGGCGGCGTGAAATATTCTTCAGGCAACAAACAGGCGATCATGGGCACCATACGAATACCCCTCGCGTCAACAACGGAACTGTTTGTTGCGTGCAGAGAAAAACCACCCTGTATATCTGGTACTGCAACGTCAGTTACTTGGGACGCGATTGCCCCATCAACCAACATTTGAGCCAAAGTACGATCAACCGTTCCGCCAAGATTGTGTACTTCAACACAGGCTTTGGCAATCCATGGAATCAGCGAAGCGTGGTCAGTCGCGCTTGCTGTCGTAATGCAGTGATGAATGGTTTTTTCAGCAAGCGAAAGATACCGCGGTTCTTGTTTGGAAATGTGGGTCATTGCTGCAGCAAGTAGACCACGAGAAAGTGCTGTGTCAGGCTGTGTTGTTCCCCGAACCATCTCAGAAGAAGATTCAATCACTATGTTTTTACACTGTTCGATCATTGCAACCGTTGGTGTAGAGAGTTTCCTATTTGTACAACTCGCTAATACGATAAAGGAAGCCTCTGTGCTGTTCGAGATTGGTGATTCGTGTTCGTTGACAACTGCAAGGTCATTCATGATTCTTGTATAGGCATCGATTGCGCCTTTGTTGAACTTGGCATGCGACAATGATGCATATCTCAGTAATGCTTCAGCTGCCATGGCCTGAGGTATGAGAGGAGCAAACATTGTGTCGTAGCGATCTGCTTCTGGAATGTACGTACCTGTAATACCAATGCGATCTTCGTGCGGCCAAACAGATCTAATCAGATAAGAGGCAAGCAGATCTGCAAGTGGTAGCAATCCAGATCTTGATAGTGCACGTGCGGAGATGATTTGATCTCCTCTATACAGTGTTTGAATTGGATCACTTACTTTGTGTTGGTAAGAAGAAGTGAAATCCACTGTGTAGATCGTGACATCTTCTGAAGCGCGAAGTTGGTGGGACAACACATCGCTAGCAGGGGCGCCCGCTTTTATACACAACCCTTCAAGATGTTGTACTGTTTCTCGGAAGGGGGCTAATCGCATCTGGGAAGGAAAACGGTACACCCAAGTGTCCCCCCGTCTAATGGCGATGCCATGAACGCCACGCTTGAAAGATTGGGCTGCTCTTTCAAGATTTTTTGTTGGAATCGGAGTGGGGCTCAAAGCGATTCCAACCTCAATTCCAATATCGGGGAGCAGTTGTTTTTGCAAATCTTTGGAGAGTCTTCGAAAAGTTGGGTCCTTACGTAAGGTCTGCAATGCTGCTCTTGTTGCAGTGCTCAGGAGATTCTGTTGATCACCAATCGCCTCACCATACCCAATGACTTGCCCGTTTCGCCAAAAGAGAACACAAACAGCCGACGTATCCTTTGGCAAGTGGTCGTGACTCGTAAGTTCAACATGATCATTGTTGACCCATTCTCTAACGATCAGAATCGGGGTTTCACTGGTTTGGGCGTGCGAAAATTGCACGAGTACACATAAGAAAAGCGGAATATTCAGCCTACAAAGGAGGGAATAACGAGTTTTTTTTGTTGGTTGACTTGCCATGTGGAAAAATATGTGCATTGTTGCGTTGTCGGGGGATTGGATTATACGCTTTGAAAAATTTGAGAAGAGGAACGAGTATGCGGTGTACGAGACACGCCATGAGATGGACGCGACATAGACGAAAAATCGTCATTCTTACGTTGCTGACCTTTTTGGCGATGTGCTAACACTGCGAGGTTGAAGTTAGATCATCCGTGATCTAAAGAGGAGAGAAGAGAAACAGCCCACCCCATGAGGGGTGGGCTGTCTGTTTGGCAATAGAAAATCAATGCACTGGAAAATTACAGGTCAATTTTATCTGTACCAAGTGCTCCGTGGTCATCCATACCACCACGGGATGGCGACGCTCCTTTGTCCACATGTTCTGTCCAGTCATCCTCGGTGCCGTCATCATCACCTTGAGCTCGCTTTAAGCTGAGGCCAATCTTGCGTTCATCAAGATCGACTCGAAGGATTTTCACATCGACGTCTTGGTCTGGTTTCACGATTTCTTGTGGACTGTCTACTTTTCGATCAGCAAGTTCAGAGATGTGAAGCAATCCTTCAAGACCCTCTTCAAGTTCTACAAAGACGCCAAAGTTCGTAATCTTTGTAACCTTGCCGTGAACAACCATTCCAGGTTTGTATGCTTCTGGGATAGCTGTTTGCCATGGATCTTCGTGCATTTGCTTAATACCTAAGCTGATGCGTTGCTTATCTTGGTCAATTTCCAAGACCATACATTCTGCTTCATCACCCTTTTTATACTTCTCATTTGGATGGGCAATTTTCTCTGTCCATGAAATGTCACTGACGTGGAGCAATCCATCAATACCAGGTTCGATTTCAACGAACGCACCATAGTTCGTGAGGTTACGCACAGCACCAGAAACAACCGTTCCAATAGGATATTTTTCAGCAACGATTTCCCATGGGTTGCCTTCGACCTGTTTGATACCAAGTGAGATTTCGTGCTTTTCTTTGTCGATATCAAGAACAATGACTTCGATTTCATCGTTTGGTTGTACGACTTCACTAGGATGATTGACTCGTTTTCTCCAAGACATTTCTGAGACATGGACGAGACCCTCAACACCATCTTCAAGGTGAACAAATGCACCATAGCTTACGAGGTTGACAACTTTACCCGTGACTCTGCCATTGATTGGGAATCGTTCTTCAATATCTTCCCAAGGTGATGCTTCTTTTTGTTTCAACCCAAGTGCGATTTTTTCGCTGTCAAAATCTACTCGAAGCACCTTGACTTCTATCTCATCACCGACTTTACAAAGTTCGCTCGGGTGTTTAATTCGTCCCCAACTCATATCGGTGACGTGCAAAAGACCGTCAATTCCACCGAGGTCAACGAATGCGCCGAATTCAGCAACATTTGTGACGCGACCCACAACAACATCGTTTTGCTTGATCGTGTTGAGCAAGCGCTCTTTCGCTTCGCTTCGTTCATTTTCAAGTAATGTTCGGCGGCTAATGACTATGTTGCGTCGTGGTTCATCGATTTTGAGAATCTCAGCCCGAACAACTTTCCCGAGATACTGTTGCACATCTGCAGGTCTTCGAACATCAAGTTGAGATGCAGGTAAGAATGCAGGCACACCAATGTCAACAAGGATGCCGCCCTTAATTCTTCGAAGACCGATTCCTTCAACAATGTCACCTTCTTTGTGTGTTTCGAGTACTTTTTCCCAACCCCGAATACGATCAGCTTTGCGCTTCGAGAGTTTGACGATACCGTTTTCATCTTCGATTTCTTCTAAGACAACTTCGACTTGTCTACCTGTTTCTAGTGTGTCCCAATCATCGAATTCACTTTTATGAACGAGACCTTCAGATTTTAAGCCTACGTCGATCACAGCGTCATCACCAGCTTTGCCAACAACGCGGCCTGCCAAAATGTTACCCGGTTTATACCCTTGAACGTCAGCGAGATTCATCGCGTCGAGATCGCCTGCGGCAGCTTCAGTGCCAATTGCAGCGAGGATGAGAGCATCTGCCTCGGTCATATCGATGCCGAGGTCTGCTATGAGATTATGGTCTACCATGTGTACTGCGGTCCATTTCGTCTTGGCTGCGGGACCGCGGACCGCAGTTGCTTGAAGTGAGCCGCAGATCTTGTTCAGGCAACGAGCCCAAAGCGTCCAAGTAGCGGGGGTTCACTTGGCCTGTGAAACACAGGCGAACCAACTATTGTACAGGTTCGCAGTTGCTATTTCTAGTCTTACTGCTTTGATTTTCTCTTCGCCCCCATGAGAAGAACCAAAAACCCTATTCCTCCAACCGCAGAGATCGCAGCACCGATGAAAAAGACGGTTCCTCCGGTTGTTTCTCCTTGACCGAGGAGGGTTGTATAGAGCCACATACCAAGCGCTGGAGCGATCAACCCTCGAATTCCTGTAAGCGTCACGTGCAACCCCATATATCTACCAGACTGCTCAAGTGGTGCAAAATCTTGGTGTCCTAAATTCCATGCGAGCACGCCCCCCCCAAAACCAATTCCTCTGATTGCAGCAGCAATCCATAACCCCCACGTGCTTCCCATAAAAACACTGAAGCCAAAACAAATTGATGATAGTACGAACACCCAACTGTGAATCGCCCTAAATTGAATGACGTGCGTGGTATTGAGTAACCGTGACCAGAGGGGGATACTCAGTGGCATGAGTACAATTGGAATGGTGGAAACGATGAGAATCTCGTCAAGGTAATCAAAGGAAAATTGGTCTGATAGGACAACCACCAGAGGTGCAGTGAGCATCAGGTTGCCTAAGCCAAAAACAAATTGGCACGACATATATTTTGCAAACTGTGGGTCTTCCTTAAGAAGTGCGATTGTTTTCCACGGAGCTGTAGTCGCGAGTTCGGGTTGCTTGCGCTCATCTTCAAGAATTTTTTGGTGATCAGTGACTCGCATTTTGCTGTAAATCCACGCGCCGAGTATTCCAAAACTCGCAGCGACGGGATAAATCCAACGAAACGCTTCTTCGTTGTGATCCATGACCTCACCGATACCGAGGCCGACACTCGCAAGGACGATCGCTTGCACAGTCGCAATCCTGCCGGCGACATCAGCTCTATTTTTTCGAGGGTAATTTGCTTGCCAAACACTAGAGCGAAGCGTGACGACTCCTGCCCAGCAGATTCGGGTTCCAACAACACAAAACAGAAGTACGAAAAGACCTAGAGGAGTTCTCGGGACGAAGGAAACAGCAGCAATGAGTAGGACGACTGCAATTTTAAGGAGTGTGATAAAGCGGATCTTATTTTTTCCGTGACTCACGCCTGCCCAGATGAAGCTTGAAATGTTTGCAAACCCTTGTGATGCAGCAAGGGCGGCCACCGCCCAGTCGAGAAGTGTTGTGTCGACGGTTCCTGCAAACAGTCGTTTCGTAAGTACGCCTACAACTCCACCCTCGATCGCACCCATCATCATCGGGAGAAAAGCCCAAGCGAGGAGTTCTCGCTTATAGTGCGATCTACTCTCAGTGGGCATTGAGTGTACGTGGAAAAATTTACGAAGCGGCATTGGTAGTGCCGCTTCGTGTGAAAGTACAGTTGAAACAGATCGCCAAGAAAATTATGGTGAGTTGCCAGTTGTATTGACAACTGGAAGTGGGGAAAGACGGCTTGGCCTGTTTGTATACCAAACCCGTCCTAGATCTTCTTGATACATGCGTTCGTTTTGATTATCAACCATGACGAGGTCAACGTTCACATCCGTATGTGTTTGTGAAAGGGTGTCCATGGTGGGTGCCACGTTCTTGAGCCCTACACGGTTACCAGTGCAACCTGCGAGTAGAACGAGTGTTGCGATTGCGAATGTGTATTTGAGAATTTGGTTCATCTTGTACCTCTTTATGAATGCTAAAACGAGTTGTGTAGTCTCTCAGGATACGCCTTTTCTGTCAACTCCATTCTTCCCTCCCTCTCCGATGCACTGTTCGAGGAGTGTGCTACACTTCGGATGTTGGCAAATTGCCTACTTGTGCTCGATCCTGTCGAACCCTCAGGGATCGTACTAGCCGCTTCGATGACCAAGCCTCTCTTTTGTGGAAGGTCGGGCATGACGGCTCACGAGCCCACCTCACGGTATTGGGTTCGAGCGCTGCAGGCGGTTTGCTAGCATTTTCCGCAGGCTGGGTTTACTCAGTCTGCGTTTTTTTGTCGCATAGAATAGACGCATAGAGTAGGTACATATTTTCAAGGGCGGAGGGCATCACCCCCCATTGGTTGTGCATGATTGGCAGTTTCTCAGTATTTCAATAAAAAACTGGATCCAAGTCCTGAAAAAAGTGACTTGGATCCAGAGTGTGGGGTGGCAATTTGTATTGTGTTACGTCCAGGCGACTTCGCCAGAAGTCGTCACAGCTCTATACGTAAGTTGTCCCGCGATTGCTTTGTCTACAGAAAACGTCTGTGCAATAACAGGTGTATTCCCTGCATGAATGCGAGCAAGTTCAAGAACTTCCCCATCAGGGGTTGTTCCTTGGATGATAAATTCTTCGCCATCTTTAAGATCGATTGCAAGAATGTATCCAGCACCCGTTCGCTCGTTGATGGCAACTCGGATGTACCCTGTTGGATCTCCGTTTTCGCGTTCTAGCCCGACTGCTGGAGCAGAGGGGTTGCGAATGAACTCGCCGAATTCAGAGCCAATGAGATCCGTCAATGTTTGCTCAACATCTGCATTGAGTGCGTACTTTGTAATGTTGTTTGCACGATCATTTGCATTGATCGCAAACGCTGCAAGCACGACACTTACTCCAAAGAGCACCATTGCTACGGCACGCCAAGCAGAACTACCCCTTGATGTATGATTCGTACGTCTACCCGCTCTTGCACCAATCAGTGCAAGCGGGGCAAGCCTCTTCGCTTCGTCATCAGCTGCTTTTGCAACCGCGTCGAGCACTCGTTTTCGTAACGCACTATCTGGCAATTCATCAGGAAGAAGCGTTTCGTCAGTTGCAAGGTCCTCTTGTATACGAGTAACCTCTTCTTGTACTGCGACTGGTGCATCGAGGAAGGCTGCATTGAACAATTCCGATTCAAGTGGCTCTAAAAGACCAAACCCATCAAGAACGGCAAGTTCAAGAAGTTGTTTTTTGTCAGGATGTTCGTTCGTAGTCATAAGTAACTCATCAATCAATTTTGGCCAACATATTACTGTGTGGCACTGGTTTCTTTGTCTCCTCGCTCCCGGAGACGGAGTAGCCCGCGGCTCAGCGCTGATTTCACAGTTCCAAGCGGGGCATCGAGTTGTCGACTCACCTCACGTAGGGTGAACCCTTGAAAGTACGCTCGTTCAATGACTGTTCGTTGTAACTCAGGAAGAGTATGCAACTGCTGTAACAACATCTGATTGCGTTCTTCTAGCCATATCTTCGATGGGGGAGGGCTATCGGTTGCGGTTTCTCCGAGATGTTCTCCAAGTTCTTGTTGTTTAGGGCGTACGGTTTTTTTGCGAATCTTATCGATCAAGTGCCTTCTGGTGATCAGCATTACCCACGTCACCAATTTGGCTTTTCTAGGGTCAAACCGATCTGCTGTTTGCCAGAGCCGCACAAAAATCTCTTGCACCGCATCCTCAGACTCGGCTGTACTCGTCAAAAACTGCCTTGAAAGCTTAAAAACGAGTGCGCCATAGCGATCATACAACTCAGCGACAGCCTCCTCTTCTCCAAGGGCTACGCGTCTCATGAGTCGATAATCAGGTTCATTTGTCGGCAATTGCCACCTCCACGAGAAGTATATTCGCAAAAGAGGGGGAAGGGGTTGCACGTGAATACCCAAACATTTGCCTAACAAATAAAATCGGGATAGACATGACCGATAAAAAATCTAGTAGAAAATGAAGAAAACCCTCGCTCTAAGTGATTCTTATAGTAGACTTATCTACAAGAGGTCTCTGTACATACAGAGAATGAAAGAAACCAATGCACATAAGCAGTACATTTTGCCTAAACAAACAACGAACTTCCCGTTCGAGTTGTGGTGGTTTTAGTTTACTTGAACTGCTTGTGGTGTTGAGCATCACATCGTTACTCACAGGATTGCTGATGCCAACACTCTCAACAGCTCGTGAGAGTGCTCGTCGTGTTGCCTGTGGAGCGCATCAAAGAGAAATTGGTCATGCCATTGCGATGTATGCTGGTGATCACCGGGGTCGAATGCCTGTTGCTTCCGTACTTGACCAACAAGACCCAGATCCAACTGAGTTGTCACTTGCACGGAAAGCATACGCTGAGAATGCTCCGCTTCCAAGCGCCAAGTTTGCACGTTCAACAGTACCTCAACCACTTGATGATGAACACTGGGATGGACTTGGTCGGCTTGCACAATGGCACTACTGTGATTCGCCTGACTGCTTTTATTGTCCAAGTCACGAAGGTGAGCACCAGCTTTCAAAACTAGCCGATGAATGGTACGAAGGAACTCGCAAAACAAATAACGCCCTGTACACGAATTATCAGTACGTTGGTCACAAGGACTGGCGTAAGAATACGAGACGCCGCCTTCTTGAAGGTTCGAAACTTGTTCTTGCAACCGACAGCTTGAGAACTAAAGACGATTTTAGCCATGGCTCAGGCATGAACATGCTGCTTGGCGATGGGTCTGTGAGTTGGCGAGATGACGTACGCATCCGACCACAATTGCCTTTTGCTCCACTCGAGTCTGGCAGCCGTGATCTAGATGTGATTTACCAAATCTTCGGTATCAAGTACTAAACTCAACAGTACGACACGCAGCAGAAACCATACCACAGTGACCAAAAGTGACGGGCCGGGCATGTGCGATTATTCTTTCGCTAACTCGAGTACTTGGATACAGTGCCGACCAAATTCTGGGTCAATCAACGCATATTCTACGGGGTGCAAATCACTCCCAAGCAGCATGTGGTCAATATGAAAGAGGGGAAACGCCCTGTGAAATGAAGAAGACCAGCCAACACCAGATGCATCCCATGCATCTTTGAGCGTTGGGAACATCCGTCGCATGGAGTTACTATTTCGAGTCATATTAAAATCGCCAACAACAAGGTCTGGATCAGGTAGATCCATTTGGCGTAGGAACCTCTTAGTCCGTTGAACAATCGCCTTCCTTGATTCTTTTGATGTGAATGGCAAGTCAACAGCATAGATTACAAGTTCTTTACCAAGCGCAGCACGTGCATCGACCCTGTACATCGAAATGTACATTCCATCAGAGGCTACGAGAGTCCGCACCTCAAGAGGTCTCAGTGTTGTAAGTAGCGTAAAGGGACCGCTAATAAGCCGTTTGTTTTTTTCTCCGAGCCAATCTTTGATTGCGGGTTCACCACGCACATGCCACCCATGCGTCAAGATCGTGATATCAGCATCAAGTTGCACGATAATATTGGCAGATTCTTTTGATACTTCAGCTTTAGCATGGCTCATTGTCCAACCCACAATTTTGAAATCTCCAGAACCGCGAGACAACGAGAAAACCCTATTTTCAATACACAAAAACCAGACAGTGAAGAACACTGCTAGGAACCCTAGGATCGTTGTGTGCTTTTTGTTTTTGGCAAAGGCAGAAAAACCGCAAGAGAAAAAAAGTGTACCAATGATTCCTAGAGTTGGAATCCACAACAACCATTGACTCCAGTACCAGCGGTCTGACGCAATTCGACCGATGACCCATATGCATACACAGAAACACGCAAGTAAAAAAATAGCTTTTTGGAGTGTACGCATGTTCAAGGTACGAACGGGAAGACCAACGGCGCGATGGTCGTTGCAATCATTGCAACAAGAAGGGTAAGTGGAACACCTAGCCGTGGGAAATCCGTGAATGTGTAACCACCGGGACCATAGACCATGAGATTCGTTTGATACGTAAACGGAGTAAGAAAGTTGCATCCGGCTGCGGCCATCATCGTGAACACAAATGGATAGGGGCTGACACCTAGCATTTGAGCAGCGCCGATGACGATCGGGAACATAATGACAGCCGCGCCGAAATTTGTCATGAGTTGTGCCGCAATACTCGTGAGTAAAAAGACGGCGAATAATGTGCCATAATTTCCTACACCTAAACTGTTCGTGAATTCAAGGAGTGCCCCACTTGCGCTTTCTGCAAGACCGCTTTGCCCAACTGCGGTCCCTATTCCCATCGCTGCGCCAATCACAATGAGTACTTGGATATTGATGGAATTTCTTGCAGCAGGTCCATTAATGCACCCGAGGGCAACCATGGCAAGCCCACAAAACCAAACGCTCGCAACTAATGAGATTCCAGTGTACGAACTTGTAATGAGAAACAGGATAAGTAGCCCAAGAATGCAAAGAGAAATCCACGCTTTGTGATGCAGTGGGGGGCGAGAATTTTCAACTTGTGAGACCAAATAGAATTCTGGGCTGTGTCTCCAAGTTTTGAGAAAACTGTCATCGGTTTCAATAAGCAGGGTGTCGCCAGCTTCTAACACCATGTCACCAATTTTTCCCCTCAGGGGTCTTCCACGACGGTGAACGGAGAGGATTGCACCGTTATACGTCGAACGAAACTGGGAATCTTTAACCAATTGCCCAACGAGCGAAGAACTTCCACCAATCACAGCCTCAACCATCGTTCGCGTAATGATTCGCCCATCAATATCTTTGAGTTCTTTTGCAGCAGGAGTAAGTCCGCGAATTTTTCTGAGATCAACAACGGACTCTACATCACCGACAAAAATTAATTTGTCTCCTTTAAAGAGAACCTCTTCGGGCGGGACAGCGTGAATGAGTTGATCATCTCGGATGATTGCGTGGAGGTAGAGCCCGTTGAGGCTACGTAATTCAGCTTGGGCAATTGTCTTTCCAATGATTGGTGCATCATGTTCAATTTCCATTTTAATTTCATATCTGCGATACCGATCTCTCGAATCAAGCGTGGAAACTCTGTTTGGGAGCAACCACTTCGAGGTAAGCACGATAAACACTATGCCGAAAATGGCGACTGGCACACCAATCCACGCAGCACCCCAAAACGCAAGCATGCCCGAGGGTGGTCCTACATTCAGGAGGGAGACCCAGTCGGGAGGGGCATTCCACCAACCAACGAATAACATCATGATGATGAGGTTTGAGCCCGTGCCTATCATTGTGCCTTGGCCTCCGAGAATGCCAGAAAAACTAAGGGGCATAAAGAGCTTGGATGCAGGAATTCTCAATCGTTTTGCCCAATCACTGACCATTGGCAGGTACATCGCAACGATGGGCGTTGTGTTCATAAATGCAGACATGATGGCGACTGGAATCATGAGACGAATTTGTGCAGTGACTAAATTTGTAGGGCGTCCCAATACACGCCGTCCGATGAGTTCTACGCCTCCCGTTTCTTGTAATCCCGCCGCGATAACGAAGAGTCCAGCGATCATCAGAATTGGTTGGCTTGCAAATCCCAAAGTTGCATCTTTCCAGCCAACAACGCCAGTTAAAATTAAAATGACAAGCCCTCCCGACATCACCAAATCAGGTCCTATACGCCTTTTCATCAACAAGGCAGCGATGATGAGGGCAATTGTTCCTAACGTGATCCAAGCGTGGGGTGTCATAAGAAGAACTTTATGCGATCGCTAATTTATTGATCGTTTCAATAATACGTTGATGAAGTCCGTTTGTTGCACAAATCACTCCGCGATTTTTTTCGAGTCGCCTTCCATGTGTGAAATCCAATGGGTTGCCAGCAACATCACTTACGATCGCACCTGCTTCTGTTGCGATACAAGCACCCGCTGCGTGGTCCCAAATTTTTTCGACGTAGGTGGTACTTGTCGGTAAGCGAAGGTACCCATCCGCTTGCCCTCGAGCAACGAGTGCGTATTTGCACTGGCTGTCTAATCGAGCTGGCTCACCTAGATTCCCGATTTCTTCGATGATTCGTTCACTGTCGCCGCGGCTTGAATGTCCCTTTTCTGCAGATTCACAGAACCGCAGTGGTCGATTTTCTTCAAATTGCTGTGAGATAATCCGCATTGGCGTTGCAGTTGGGTCGCACCCTGAGAACTCCCATGCACCAGCACCAGATGAAGCGGCATACACAACACCAGTGGGATCTTGTTCACTGAGCGGAAACGCTTGGTCAGAAGATAAGTTTGGACAACCCATCACGCCCGCGACGACGGCACCGTTTTCGATTCTTCCAAGGGCAATGGCATAATGTTGACCTCGCAAAAAGCCCTTTGTCCCATCGATCGGGTCAAGCGCCCAATACCCGTCGCTACTTCCATCGTGATCACAGTGATCAATGGCATCGAGCATGTCCTTCTCAGTGATTGACGGTCTCCATGCCCTGACAGTCTCAAAAACTGCTTGTCGGATTGCTGCTTGATCATCACCACGAAGAGCCTGTGCGTCTTCTTCTCCGACGATACGACAATCATTGCTGTCGAGGAGATCCGCAAGTTGCAGAGAAATGATCGCTTGTACAGCATAATCTGCAACGGTTACGGGGCTCCTATCATCTTTGGTGACTTGGCGAAGGCGCTCTAGGTTCGACTGCACAGTTTTGGATACTGAGCAGACTCTGCATACTGCTTCTAGGGCGGCGGGGATCAGTTGATGTTGTGGTGTACACGTGGTCATATTCACCAATAATCGACCATAAGCCCATTTTTTGACCATTTATCACGGCATGCTGCAAGAATATCACTACCTCCATACTAGACCTCTGAGCATACGTCTGAGCATTGCTCAGAGGTATGCACAGAGGTATGCACAGAGGTATACACAGAGGTATGCTCAGAGGTGTGAAGGGGAAGAGAGGAAAAAACCCCTCGCGAGCGAGGGGTTTTGTGAATCGAGTAGATTTGATGGTGTGCTGTTAGGCTCTGAACGTTGAGCTGAAGCCCTTGATCGCTTCTGAAAACTCGTCATCGAGACCCTTGAAGGATTTGGATTCTGCCAATTTGTCTCGTGTACTCTTGCCTGTGGTTTTCATATACTCAAGTAGCCCCTCTTCAAAGGCGTGAACTTGATCGAGTGGAAGATCGTCGACGAAACCCTTTGACGCAGCGTAAATTGCAATCGATTGATCAATCACATCGTACGGTGTGTATTGACCCTGTTTGAGGAGTTCAACGAGTCGTGCACCACGATTGAGTTGTTGCTGGCTTGCTGCGTCAAGCTCAGTACCGAGTTGGGCAAATGCTTCAAGTTCTCTGAATGCAGCAAGGTCGAGACGAAGGGAACCTGCGACCTCTTTCATCGCTTTAATTTGCGCGTTGCCACCTACGCGGCTCACGGAAATACCGACGTTAATCGCAGGGCGAATCCCTGAGGCAAAGAGTTCGGGTTGTAGGTAGATCTGCCCATCAGTAATTGAAATAACGTTTGTTGGAATGTAGGCAGAAACGTCACCTTCTTGTGTTTCAATGATTGGAAGAGCAGTGAGGCTCCCGCCGCCATTTTCATCTGACAACTTTGTCGCACGTTCAAGCAAACGGCTGTGGAGGTAAAACACGTCACCAGGATAGGCTTCACGACCAGGAGGTCGGCGAAGGAGCAATGAAAGTTGGCGATATGCAGTTGCCTGCTTGGAGAGATCATCGTACACACAAAGGACGTGCTTTGGTGTTTTACCTTCTTTGCCTTGCCACATGAAAAATTCACCCATCGCACAACCTGCGTATGGCGCAATGTATTGCAGTGGAGCAGCTGTTGAGGAACCTGCGACGACGACAATGGTGTAATCCATCGCGCCATTTTCTTTCAATGTTTCAATGACCCCAGCCACAGTCGAATCTTTCTGGCCCACAGCAACGTAGATGCAAACGACCGCTTCATCCGTTCCCCAATATTTCTTTTGGTTGATGATGGCATCGACACCAACAGCTGTTTTTCCAGTTTTTCGGTCGCCAATGATGAGTTCACGTTGCCCACGACCAATTGGAATCATGGAGTCAACGGCTTTGATGCCTGTTTGCAGTGGTTCAACAACGGGCTGACGAGCAGCAATACCCGGTGCAACAATGTCTAGTTTCGAGGTGCTAGAAGCATTAATTGGAGGACCACCATCAACAGGATTGCCAAGTGGGTCAACAACACGACCAAGCAACTCTGGGCCCGATGGAACCTCTAACAGGCGACCTGTCGTTTTTACGGTGTTGCCTTCTTCAACAGCGAGGTAATCGCCATAAATAATGGCACCCACAGTGTCTTCTTCAAGGTTCATCGCCTGACCCATGACAGGGCCTCGAGAGGTTTCAAACTCAACAAGTTCGCCAGCCATGCAATTTGAAAGGCCATAAATTCTTGCGATTCCATCACCAACTTCGACAACGCGGCCGACTTCAGATATCTCTAGTTCACTTGAGAACTGTTCAATTTCTTGCTTGATGACTGATGTAATTTCGTCTGTTTTAATCTTCACGGTATTTCTCGATCTTTTCGAGTCTCTTTAGGGGGGGTTAGGTATCCATGAACGCTTCAAATCGTTCTCGTACGGCGGCACCGCCGTTTATTTTTAAATCTTCGCCAAGTTTGCGTAATTTTGTCTGCAAGGAGCCATCAATGAGCCGATCACCAATTTTGAGTTTGAGTCCACCGAGAATGCGTTCATCGACGTACGGATAGATCACTGGTTCTTTGCCAAGTACGCTTTGGATTTTTTCTTTGATCGAATCCAATGCAGTAGCGTCGATCGCAACAGGGGTGATGACATCGACTTCAACGCGCCCAAATGCTTCCTGAACGAGTTGGTCAAAAGCGGTTCCAATTGATTCAAGCCGATCAAGTCTTCCCTTGGTATTGAGAACCAACAAGAATCGAAGTGTCAGGTCTGTAATTCGATTCGAAAATATTGCGGAAAGCGCTTCGCCACGAGCTTGTGCATCAACGACAGGTGAAGAGAGAAACAAGTGAATTGTTTTATCTTCTCGAGACAACTCACAGATTTGCTCAAGTTCATCGGCAATCTCTAGAAGTTTGTCCTTGCCGCCAGCATCCATCGCGAGTTCAAAGAGGCTGCGAGCATAAACTTTTGCTAGTGCGTCTGCGTTTGCGCTCACGTTGATGACCTCGTGAGTTCTGCAAGAGATTCATCAACTAAAGATTGCTGGTCAGCAGCTGAAATTTCGCGGCCAAGGACCTTGCTAGCAATTGCTACAGCGAGGGTACTTGCTTCTGTATGAAGATCACTGATTGCAGCCTTTTTCGCAGTTTCTATATCATCGGCTGCGGCTTTTTTCATTTCAGCGAGTTCTCGAGTGTTGTTCGCACGCAATTCTTCTGCAGCAGCTTTTGCGTCATTTCGCGCCTTTGCAATCATTTCGCCAGCTTCAGTTCTCGCAGAGAGAAGCTCTTGTTCGTATTCGGCAAGTGCGTCTTTCGCCTGTTGCCTTGCTTCTTCTGCTGCTTCAAGGTCATCTCGCAATTTTTTGTCTCGTTCATCTAACCCCTTGAGAATGTGAGGCCAGACAAACTTGGTTGCGAGTAGCAAAAATACCGCAAACACAACGATCGCGGTTCCAAGTGTTAGTAACTGCACATCGACAGGCGAGGCAGATTCAGATGCAATGAAGGGATTCATCTAAGGGAGGTCCTTCCAATGGTTGGGATAATTCAGCGAGTTTGCACTGCAAACCTGCTAAATCAAAAACCCATTTATAAAGTGCCAAGCAAACCAACAACAACTGCAAAGAGGGCAACGCCTTCTACTAGTGCAGCGGTGATGATCATGTTTGTGCCGATTGATTCAGCCATTTCAGGTTGACGGGCAATTGATTCAACAGCGCTACCGCCGATGCGACCAATGCCGATACCTGCGCCACAAGCACCAAGGCCAGCAGCAAGGCCGCCGCCAATACCGCCGCCAGATGACGCTGCTGCTTCAGCACCCTCAGCAGCTGCTTGTGCAGTATTAACATCAAAAATCAAAAGACCCAAGGTGGCCAGAGCAGTGAAAGCTACGAGCTTTTTCATAATTATATCCAGTTCGTCAAAAAGTGACTCAGTTTGCAAATGCCGTGGGAGCATTGCAGGAAAGAAAACATTCAAGGTCCTTCCCACGCGGACCAAAGATTAATTGCTAATTTGTCACGGGCTCAGCGAGTTCTTCGTGATCATGGTGTGACATCTGTCCAATGAACACTGCTGTTAAAAACATGAAAATAAACGCTTGCAAAAAAGCGACAAACAATTCAAGAAAACTAATGCAAATAGCAGCGATAGCTGAAATTACTTCAACAGATCCCGTAAGTAACCAGTTTTGAGTTGCTTGGAAAGCAAGCATACCAAACATTGTGAGTACTGCTAGCATTGTGTGTCCTGCAACCATATTCGCAAAAAGACGAATTGCAAGAGCAGCAGGCTTGATAAACATGCCCATGAATTCGATCGGAAGCATGATTGGAAGCAAATAAAGTGGGGCACCACCAGTTAAGTGATGTGCCCATCCACCAATACCCAAAGATTTGAATGCATGTAGTTGAATTACTAGGAAAGAGACAATTGCAAGCCCTCCAGTTACGGCCAAATTGCTTGTTGCAGTTCCACCAAATATTGCCCAATCTCCTTCTTGTTGAAATCCAACTTTACCGATGACAACTTGGATGTCTGCAAAGGGGATCATGCCAAGTAAATTACAGGTAAGGATGAAGAAGAACACAGAAAGCAAAAACGGTAAAAACTTATTGGTTTCCTCACCGAGTACTGGGCGAATCACATTGTCACGAAGATAGAGTGTAATGACTTCAATGATTTGCGGAATGCGACCCTTCGTGAGATACCGGTTTGTTCCCAAGGATTCATCACCGATCGAGATTCGTTTCGCGGCAATCTTCAGAACAATGAACGTCACTACAGCCGCGACAACAAGAGAAATCATGTGCATGGTGAGCACTGGTTTACCGAACATCGTCCAATGCTCCATTCCCGAGACAGGTTTGTCGAGAATGTGGTGAATTGGGTTGTTACTTGCGATAAAAGTGAACATAGAAGCGCTTCGTTATGTGTCCTTACTTAGGGGATTCTTGAAGTGATGAGGCGAGCACTTTGGTCTCAGCCACGAGGAGAAAAATGGCAGTCAAAAGGAACGAAAACAATAGAGGCCTAAGGCCAAATTGAGCCGCGTAGTATAGCAAGGTAGACGCCCCAAGTGCTGCAAGAAACCGCAGAAATGAGGTTGCTGACCAGAGCGTTGCTAGCGTTGCAATGGGGCGTTTTTTATTTGGTGAAAAGAGGGCGAGCACTACGAGGGAAACGATGAGTACTACCCCAGATTCCGCTGCCCCCGCCAACGCAATTTCTCCCCCAAACCCTCCGATCAACGATCCTGCGACCC
>JASMLY010000082.1 GCA_030748455.1 Phycisphaerales bacterium
TTTCTTGTTCGTTTGGTCGAGAAAGTTCGTGACGGTTTCAAGTTCTTTTTCACTTGAAACGCCAATGATTTTTACTGCATCGCCGTACGTATCTTGTAATGCGCTGAGGTGGGGCATGGAAGTGACGCAGGGGCCGCACCATGTAGCCCAAAACTCTAAGACATAGACTTGTCCATCTGCAAAGCCATCAATTGGATCGCCCTTAACCCAATGATCGATCGTAATTGTAGGTGCGGCATCTCCAATTGAAAGAGGTGTTGGTGGAGTTTCAACACTTGCAACCTCTTCAGCAGATTCTGCTGGGATGAGTGGAGTTGCTGGGATTGAGTCAGCTTTTTGCGTTGATTCACAACCGTAGAATATGGTTGTGGAAAGCAATAGAAGGATAAGAGCGTCTGTGCGTTTCATGGGGTGTTCTTCCTTATGGTATGGGTCGCAAATGACAAGTGTAACGGTTTATGTCGCGAGAGAGGCAAGCAAAGTTGTGGCGATAACGTCGTAGGCTGCATGGGTGCCCGCTGCAATCCCAAAACCGCGATTGACATAGAGAAGGGCGAGGTAGACACCCGCTGATGCGAAGAAAAACAGTGGGATTACATCTAAGGTTCCGAATTCTGGGAAATCGTGATACATCGCGAACGTGATCGCTGAAATGATGACACCTGTGGTGATTCCAGCGAGGTTACTTTGGCGGAAAAAATTGCAAACGAGCGTATGGACGCCAGTAATAAGTAGGAGGCGAAACAAAAATTCTTCGTAGAGTCCCGCACCTAAACTGACGGCGATTCTCTCAGATAATCCAAGATGAGAAATGACTGAAGGATTCGCCGCAACGGTCGCGCCTGCAAGGACAGATCCGATTGCTAAGAGGGGGAACGTGAGCAAGATTGACTCAAAAGTCATGCAGGCGATAACTTTTGGCTGAATTGACCAGCGATCGTTTGAGATGATGTGTTTGATGATCAATATGGTGACGATTGCAACTCCACCGAGAAACAATCCTTTCGCTGGGGGCATATCGAACAACTCAAAGAATCGAAGAAGCGCATCGTGCGCTTTGATTTGTATATTTTTATCAGCTGTGTAGAGTGCGATTTCGTAGTACACAATCATTGGCAGCAAAAAGGCAAGGATGTACGAAGGACGCTTCGATAGATCCCAATATCGTTGACGTGAGGGGGAGCCTTGTTGTGCGACTCGTAAGGGACCTGCCATGTGTGCAATGATACAAAACACGCTAGTAATACGTGCTGTTCAATCTTGGGATATAAAAATTGATTAGCTCTGTTTTAACTGAAGAAGTCGTTTTGAGAAACGGCTCTTCTTTCGAGCGGCGGTATTTTTGTGAATCGTGCTTGTGCAAGCAATTTTGTCGAGTACGCCGCAGACTTTTCGGTATTCCGTCTCAGCAGCATTGACATCTTTTGCAGCGATTGCATCAAGAAATGCTTTTGATTGATCTTTGATACAGCGCTTCCGCCAGTTGTTAATGGCACGTCGTCTGGCATTTTGTCGGACGGTCTTTTTTGCTGAGGTTGAATGAGGCACAAGTAAACTCCAATTCGCTAGTCGATTTCCCAAACAGATGGGGAACGCGGCATTATCCCAAAAATAGCACCCTTGTCAACTCCTCTTGATCCTTACTCCCCCCATTTCCCGAACTGACGGCGTACCCGACGACAGGTCGGGTGAGATATGGCGTGGGGGCTGTGGTTGTGGTATTCTTCGCGTCCTTCCTGACAGAAAGCGCTGTTTCGGAGGCACTCAAGCGGGTGTAGCTCAACTGGATAGAGCATCGGTCTACGAAACCGAAGGTTACAGGTTCGAGTCCTGTCATCCGCGTTTCAACCAAAAGAAAGCAGTGAGAACACCGCCTGGCGGTGTTTTTCGCGTTCTAGGCATGGTATAATCCCAATCTTGCAGCTATTCGCTACGCTCTGTGAGGAAATCAATGGCAAAAATGGATACTGATCAACAGGTCGAAGTACAGACCCAAGGGCTGAGGTTGCAACAAGCCAAAATACCCGAATCAGGCATTCTTTTGGGCTGGTTGCGACAAATGCTTTTAATTCGGGAATTTGAAGTACGCACGATGCAGGCGTACCAAAACCGTCTGATTGGAGGGTTTTGCCACGTCTATATAGGGCAAGAAGCCGTCGCTGTAGGCACCATTGCCGCAGTCAATCCTGATGATCCCGTTGTTTTGGCATACCGCTGCCATGGTCATGCACTCGCTCGCGGGCTCGATCCCAAGTATTGCATGGCGGAAATGTTTGGACGGATCGGAGGATGCGCAAAAGGGAAAGGTGGTTCCATGCACATGTTTGATGCACCGCATCACCTTTATGGTGGTCATGGCATCGTCGGCGCACAAACACCACTCGGGGCAGGTCTTGCGTTCGCAACGAAGTACGAAGACGAAGTTCTTTCAGATGGGAAATCTTCCCACGTTACCCTTTGTTATCTTGGTGACGGCGCAATCAATCAGGGCGCTTTTTATGAGGCGATGAATCTCGCGGGGTTGTATGACCTTCCAGTGATATTCGTGTTGGAAAACAATCGGTACTCAATGGGAACAGCGATTGATCGCGGTACCACCATGGCGCATGAATTGAGAGCAAAATCTGAAGCACACGGCATTCACCACGCGATTGTTGATGGAAAAGATGTTGTGTCTTTGTATCAATCATTTAAATCTATAGCACAATGGTGCAGAGAGGAATCTCGCCCATTCTTCGTTGAAGCTCAAACGTATCGGTATAAAGGGCACTCGATGTCTGACCCTAGGAAATATCGTACGAGAGAAGAAGAAGCGCACGAAGAAGCAAACGATTGCATTGATCGTCTTGGAAAATATCTTTCCGATGAACATGACATTACACCTGAGGGGATTAAACAACTATCTCGCCAAGTGAAGACACAGGTACGAGAAGCAGTTGATTGGGCGAAAAAATCACCTGAAACACCGATCGAGGAGTTATACACAGACGTGTACACTGACCACTGGGGACCATTTACAGGGACCTCAAAACCTCAATATATGCAAGGGGATATTGATGCGTGAGCGAGTCATTGAATTTAGAGACGCACTCTGTGAAGCGATGTCGGAAGAAATGCGCTCCGATCAAAAAGTATTTTTACTTGGCGAAGAGGTAGCCCAGTACAACGGCGCCTACAAAGTAAGTAAAGGAATGCTCGATGAGTTTGGTCCTCGTCGTGTTATCGACACGCCGATCAGTGAAAGTGGTTTTTCTGGCATGGCAATCGGCGCAGCGATGCGGGGACTTCGCCCAATTGTAGAGTTTATGAGTTGGTCATTTAGTCTTGTTGCTGCAGATCCAATCTTGAATAATGCAGCAAAAATGTTGTACATGTCTGGAGGGCAATTCGGCTGCCCGATCGTCTTCAGAGGAAATGATGGCGCTGGTGGTCAACTCGGGTCAACCCACTCTTGGTGCGTCGAGGCGTTGTATGCAAATGTTCCTGGTTTAAAAATGGCGATTCCGTTTGATGGGTACGATGCAAAAGGTTTGTTGAAGTCGTCAATTCGAGATGACAACCCCGTCTTCTTTTTAGAATCTGAACGTTTGTTATCAACAACCTGCCACGTACCTGAAGAGGAGTACTCCGTCCCTCTTGGTCAAGCCCTCGTTCGACGAACAGGCACTGATTGCACAATCATCAGTTTTGGGAGACCTCTTCATTTTTGCCTTGAAGCAGCAGATGAACTTGCCAAGGAAGGATTGCAATGTGAAGTGATTGATGGGAGAACAATTCGACCCCTCGACATAGAGACAATGCGTACATCTGTACGAAAAACAAATGCGTGCGTTGTTGTAGATCAGTCTTGGTCCTTTGCCTCAGTAGGCTCTGAAATTGCATCACAAATTCACCAATACTGTTTCGATGATTTGGATAATTATGTGCATCGAGTGCACAGTGATGATGTTCCTACACCCTACGCACACAATTTAGAGCAAGCATACTTGCCAAATACGCGTAAAATCTGCGAAGCAGTTCGATCTGCAACGTACAATGCATAAAGGAAACGACGCTCATGCCAATTGAGATCACAATGCCACGACTTTCCGACACGATGGAAGAAGGAACGTTGTTGCATTGGCATAAAAACGTCGGCGATGCGGTGGCCTCTGGCGATGTGATTGCGGATATCGAAACGGACAAAGCAACGATGGAATTGCAATCGTTTGACGATGGCGCACTATCGGAGATTCTCGTTGAAGAAGGCGAAAAGGTCCCCGTTGGAAAAGTGATTGCAACGTTGACTGAAGAAGATGAGGCGAGCGTGCGTGCACCTGAGGCACCTGCTGCGCCCACATCGATCCCGAAAACCGCTGTGGGCATGACGATCAGCCCCGTTGCAAAACGCCTTGCAGATGAATATGGAGTTGACCTTAAAACGATTCAAGGGAGTGGACCAAGCGGCAGGATTATCAAACGAGATATTCTGCAAGTTGTAGATACAACAAACGAGATGACTGCAGCTGCTGCGACAACGAAGCCAGAACAAGTTTCACAACCTGTCGTGTCTCACACTGAACCAGAAGTCGTTGCTTCTTCACAACCCATCGTGCCAGCGTCTGAGTATCGAGCGAACCGTTCAGAACCATTGTCGAACATGCGTCAAGTTATTGCCAAACGGCTCGTCGAATCAAAACAAACCATTCCACATTACCAAGTTACGATGTCTTTCGACATGGATCCATTACTTGATATGCGTATAACACTGAATCAACAACTTGTAAGTTCCGGTGTTAAGTTGTCAGTGAATGATTTTCTTGTACGTTGTTGTGCGCTTGCGATGGCAGAACACCCTGCATTCAATGCATCTTTTGGTGGTGATTGTATTTACTATCATGGACCAGTCAATGTGGGGATCGCGATCGCACTCCCAGAAGAATCTGGCGGTGGCCTTGTTGTAGGAACAATTAGAGACGCGGACCAAAAAAGTTTACGAGCAATTAGTCAAGAATCAGCGAGGTTAGGGAAAAAGGCAAAAGAACAAGGATTGTCCCTAGAAGAAATGAGTGATACCACCTTCACGATTTCAAACTTAGGTATGTTTGGAGTAGAACACTTTACGGCGATTATAAATCCGCCCAACAGTGCAATTCTTGCAGTAGGCGCAGCTGTTGAAAAACCAGTTGTCCGTGATGGCGAACTCGTTGTTGGCAACGAACTCTCTGCAACATTGAGCCTCGATCATCGCGTTATCGATGGCGCAATGGCTGCACGATATCTTAAGACACTCAAAGAACTCATCGAAAATCCAGCAGCATTGCTGGTCTAACCTATAGAGGAATACGCCATGGCATCAAATACAGAACATGATATTCGCCCAAGAATTTATGACGGAGATGGTGACACGCTCATGGAAGCAGATCGTCAAGCAAATAGGCTCGTCATCATGCCAGTTGGAGATCCAAGAAAGGGGTCAGCGTGTCGACAAAGAATTCGGATCCAGTGGGGTCAGTTTTTGCTCCATGACATGTTAACAAGGCGATACAGAACACTTGTTTGTGGAGTAAACCCTGTTGATAACAGTCACGGAATCATCAGTGCTCTAGCTGAGACACTCCCAACGAGTCAATGGAACAATGAGAGCATTACAAAATATGCCAGAGGCTATGCTGAAGTATCTCCTGATAAAGTGCTCATATTGAAATATGACATGGATGATGTCAAAGTGTTTGCATTGCTTAGACCATTGCGCCAAGATGCATTCACCCTTGAAGACCTTGCAACAGGATTCGAAAAAGTTGCTGAAATGACAGAAACGAGATGGGATCGGATGCCGATGGCGAGTGTGAGTTTCCTAGGAGGTAAGTCAAATCGTTTGATAGATGATCGAGGAAACGAGCCTAGTTTTGAATCCACACTTCGCACAATGCATGAGGCGGGATATCGAGGAGATGTCTATCCATCTTTGAGGATGTGGGAATTAGCCCCCACAGGCGTGTTTGCAACATATCCATTTCCGGAGAGTTTGAAAGTAATGCGTTCCGGCGGTTTCTAACTTGTACCTGAGAGTCTGCGAACTGTTATGACAAATGAGTTTGCAATTGATCTGAGCAACCCCCAACTCACCAACGACCAGATTGTGCCAGCTAAAACCGCACTCAAGAAAAGCACCATGTTTGCTTGAAGCACTCCTCCTTGAAACAGGTTTGGAAGAAGCCCTTTTGCCGAGGATGAGATTGCCACAACATACGGGACAGGGGAAAGGGCAGCAATCAACGCACCCCCAAACCCGAAACTTCCTGCGGGAGTCATGCATCCACCTAAACCAAACGAGATCACGAGCATCATGCATAGGGTGCTTGCTACTGCACGGATCGATCCCTTGCTGCGTAGTGACCATTGCAAACCTAAAGTGATACAAAATGTGAGAAACGGAATCAACACAAATGGAAAGGCAAATGCGGGGAAGGCTAAAACGAGTGGGATTTGTACTTCGCCTGCTTGCATACCAACTGGTGTATCAGAAACAATTGCGTGCGCACCCCCAAGTAACGCAGCGAAGGCCATACTGTAGAGTGTGATAATCGGAGTCAACACCATTGGAAGAAGGTGGATGACGATTCCTCGTAGTTTTCCTGAAAGGTACGTTTTTGGCGTTAACGATGTTGTCAACAACAAATCCAGTGAGCCATCTTCACGTTCTTTTGTGATCGAAGAAGCAGAAACGTAAATCGCAGCAAGGATGACGATAATGATTTCAGCACCAACTACCGTGATGATCACTGCTCTATAGAAATTAGCATCCCAAGTTCTCGTGGCAAACAAGGTTGTTGTCACGAGAACAATGAGTACTCCAATTGCAGTAAACCCCCATCGACCAAAGAGGGAACTTATGTTTCGGTGTCGAGTGACCCGTTCTCTCCACGCGATTGGATTGCCAGTGACAAGCTTTGGGTTCGTTGGTGTCTGTGCACTACGAGTAAAGATCGTTTTCTTTTTTGATCGATCGCCTAATGTTCTGACTTGAAGCGCTGACCACACAAGAAGGCAAAAACTCAACACGCACGTCATCGTGCACCACGTAGCAACGGGGTGAGTGATGGCAAGATTCAGTGGCCAAGTTAGAGAACTTGATTCTGGAATGACGTACGTAGCTGGAGAGAGCAGCGCTTCTAAAACGAGTAATGGGTTACTCGATGTGAGTACCGTAGTAAAGGTTTCTTGTGCACCAGTTGTAATTGGTACTCTTAGAAGATGGTCTACGACCCAAGTGCTTGCTAGGTAGCACACAGTAAAAACAAACAGTGTAACAACAGCTTTCCTTCCAACAGTTCTTGTTACGCTAGTGGCAACTGCAATCGAACCAATGAGAAGGGCAAGGCAGAATGCAATCAGTTGCGTCAGTAGAATTGTTTCTCCTTGTACTCCACCAAAGAACTGGGTGATAATCATGAAAGGGAGTGCGCTGAGTAGTAGCGTCGCAATAAAAAACAATCGACCGAACAAATATCCCACAACAATTTGGAATGCTGATAAGGGAGTTGTGAGCATAATGTCCCACGTACGAGGTTCAGCTTCTTTGGAAACTGCTCCTGCCATAAATATAGGCGTGAGTAAACAGATCAGAAGAAGTTCCACAACAGATAAGAACGCGAAAATTTGCGCACTTCCAGCAGCAAGGTCTCGAAGGGACAACCTACCTGTTGACAACACACCTAAAAGGCCGAGTAACAACACTGTTGCAAGAAGTGTGACAAATCCAGTTCGGATAAAGAAATCTCTTTGTCTTCGAGAAGCCGCACCAACGAGACGTACTGCAATGGGGTTCATCGCTGAGAGTCTGAGAAGGGCGTAGATTGGTCGAGGAAGAGGCATAAGATTCAGAAAGAGGGTTGGGGAAGGTCTTGACGAGAGATTCTCGGCATGGAATACTATCACGCATTACATGTGTTGCTGCGAATGGTCGCAGCAAATAGTTTACTCGACCCACCAACTGTATTTTTCAGAGAAGCGGTCGATTGTTCCGGCCTTTGCCGGCAAACACGAATCGGGAGGAACCCTGCCTCTATTGAGTAGTGCTGGGACTCTGGGGATCACCGTGTTTGGATAGATTGATTGAGTTTAGGACAACAAGTTTTGAGTTTTGCACTATTGAATACGCAAAATGAACCCATACTAACTGCAAAAACAAATGGTACCGGTCCATTTGGCTTGCACCCTTGTACCTCTTAGTCAAGAAGAAGTCTCGTACTTCACGACGATCGATTCAATTCAAACAGTCGGTGCTAACTCCCATGGAGGTGTGGCTTCATTGCTGCAAATACAGATGCTTGCGAACATTGTTCTTGAAATTGGAATTGGAGTTGGCGGACTCGTGGTAGGTGGTGTGGCGGGGTGGTTATTCCTTCGAGCTACTGCAGGAGGAACGATTCGACTCGCAAAACACCAAGCCGAACAAACAATTGCCAAAGCAAAAACAGAGGGTGAAGCAGAAAAACAAAAAATCGAGTTAGAAGCTGAACGGCAAGCATCCAAACGCCGAGGAGAACTCGATAAAGAGATCTCAGAAGCTCGAGCAGAGCTCAAGAAAGATCAGTCGAGATTAGAAAAAAGAGAAGATAGCCTAGACAGCAAGCTTGATAAGGTTGCGGAACGGCAAACGAAGTTAGATGAGATGCGAGCTTCAATAGACTCTCAAACGAAGGCACTAGAAGAAGCGAAATCTGAACTTGAAGAACAAACCTCTCAGTTACACGTCCGCCTCGAAGAAGTCTCTGGGATGTCAACAGAAGAGGCGAAGAACCAGCTACTCGAAGAGATTCGTCACGATGCAGAACATGACGCAAATGAGCTCATTGGGCAAATTGTTGAAGAGGCGACGGAGAACGCTCGTTCGAAGAGCCGAGAGATCACCCTACAGGCAATCCAACGCTTTGCTTCTGAACATGTTGCCGAATCAACTGTACGAGCAGTTCGGATTCCATCAGATGATATGAAGGGTCGAGTCATCGGCAGAGAAGGGAGAAATATCCGAGCACTCGAACAGGCCACTGGTGCGGATATTCTTGTAGATGATACGCCTGGCATTATTTCAGTTTCTTGTTTCGATCCGATTCGAAGAGCAGTTGCAGGTCGCTCGCTAGAAAAACTTGTCGCAGATGGAAGAGTACACCCTTCTCGAATTGAAGAGATTGTAGAGACTGTACGAACAGATGTTAATGAGCAGATTCTGAAAGAAGGCAACGCAGCAGTGATGGAAGCAAACATTAGAGGGCTGCACCCAAAAATTGTTGAAGCGATGGGTCGAATGCACTTTAGGACTAGTTATGGTCAAAATGTGTTGCGGCACTCGATTGAAGTCGCCTTTTTATGCCAAGTGATCGCAGATGAGCTTGGACTCGATGGTGAACTTGCTCGGCGTTGCGGTTTCTTGCATGATATTGGCAAAGCAATGGATCATGAAGTTGAGGGAACGCATCCTCAAATAGGTATGGATTACTGTAGGAAGTATGGTGAAAAGGCTGAAGCTGTGTTGAATGCTGTTGCTGGTCACCACGGTGATGTCCCATCAACAACTCCCTACACACCGATCGTGATGGCAGCGGATGCTATTAGCAGCGCTCGTCCTGGCGCTCGCAGAGAATCGATGGAAGCATATGTCAAACGTCTCGAACAACTTGAGTCTATTGCGAAGGAACAAACAGGTGTTGATGAATCACATGCGATCCAAGCAGGTAGAGAAGTTCGTGTGATCGTCGATGCGAAGAGTGTCGGTGATGGTGAGGCTTTCGCTATGGCAAAGCGAATCGCATCAAGAATAGAAGAAGAAATGACCTTCCCCGGAGAGATTAAAGTTACAGTACTTCGTGAAATCCGTGCAGAAGCAACTGCACATTAAGCCAAAGTAAAAGGATGAGCCATGTCAATCAAAGCAAATGAATTAAAACGTGGACAAGCACTCATTTATGATGGTAATTTGCAAATTGTTATTAGCACAGACCATGTAAAACCAGGTAAAGGTCCTGCGTACGTTCAAGCTAAAATGAAGAACGTCGAAACAGGAACGATCAAAATTAACCGTTTTAACTCTTCCGACAAAGTGGAAGATGTCAATATTGATAAACGAAAAATGCAATTCTTGTATGACAGCAGTGGGCATGGTGAAGGTCCCTGGGTATTCATGGATGAAGAAACATACGATCAGCTCGAACTCGATAAGGATGTGATTGACAAAGACCAATCACAGTGGCTGAAAGATGGAATTGAAGTGTTAGTCATGGTGTTCGATGGCAGAGCACTCGGTGTTGAATTGCCCGCAGCAGTTGAACTTGCCATAACTGATACGATAGATCAACCAAAATCCGCTACAGCAACAAATCAGTTGAAAGAAGCGACTGTTGAAACTGGAGCGAGAGTTCGCGTTCCTCCGTTCATTGAAATTGGGCAGGTTGTAAAGATCAATACTGAGACCGGGGATTACCTCGGAAAGGCGTAACGCTGCAACGGCTGAGTGAGATTCGAAGGATGTTAGAAGCGCGAGGGCTTTCTCCTCGGCATCGATTCGGACAAAATTTTTTACACGACCACAACGTGCTCACGAAGTTGGTTGATGCTGCCAATATTCAGAAGGGTGACCTTGTGCTTGAAGTAGGACCAGGAACTGGTACGCTGACAGAAACACTTCTTGATCGGGGATGTACAGTTGTTGCTTGTGAACTTGACCGCGGACTTGCAGAATTACTTGAAGAGCGGTTGGGAGATTCCATCAAACTAATCCGTGGAGATTGTTTGGTAAAGCGACGTCTGAATCAGGAAGTTGTGGAAGCACTTGGCGATCGGCCTTGGAAACTCGTTGCCAATTTACCCTATCAAATTGCAAGTCCACTTATTGTTGACCTACTCGTTCATCATCCGAATTGTATGGGCGAGTTTGTTACGATTCAGTTAGAAGTTGCACAACGACTTATGGCAAAAGTTGATTCAGAATCGTGGGGAGTCCTATCAATTCTAACGCAACGCCTCGCAGATGTTTCACTCATTGCAAAAGCACCACCGACCTGTTTTTGGCCAGCGCCTAAGGTAACGAGTGCTTGCGTTTCAGTTGTCAGACGTGAGTGCAAAGCACCAAAGGAGAGTGAGTCTTTCGCTCGTTTTGTAACGAAGTTGTTTTCGAAAAGGAGAAAACAACTCGGGTCAATCCTTGGAAGAGAACGTGAACTACCAAATGCAATTTCACTTGAAGCAAGACCATCAACCTTGACGATCGCCCAATTAGAATTGTTGTGGAGTATGTACGGGTAGCCCAATTCCGAACGATGTGTAGGGGTTGATCAAAAATTAGAATCAGAATTTAAGTAAACGAAATGATAGCCCGTATTGCGTTTCGTCTTTAATACTGTTGTGCGTGACTTGTCCAATGAGGTCGAAGTCTGGATAATGCCGTGTCAAATGCAAGTTCAACGATTGGAGATCATCTTCTCGCATATTGAACGTTGGGCGACAAGCGAATGAATAGCGTTTGCTCAAATCGTATTGAACCCCAATGGCTACAAACTCTTCATCACTATTGGCAAGTTCTCGATATTCAATGTAGGTGCGAACATCTTTGCCATGATCGAGTTCTGCGCCAACAGAACCACGCACCATTCTCCCAGAATCAGTCAGCCAAGTGCCGTTGCCAAGAAGAGCAACACCATCACTCAGCTGCCAGATGCTTTTTGCCATGACAGAATCTTCAAGCGATGAATATTCAGGTCTCCAACTGAAGAACTGCGGGACGTCATACCGTCTTGTTGCATCGCTTGAGACGGTAAGTAACGAGAGATCAAGGGTGAGCCAATCAACTTCGTACCAGCGGCCTGGTCCACCTCTCCAAGTTTGAAGTGTGTTTTTAACACCGAACCAGGCGGCAGTACCAGTTGAAACGTTGTCAACGAGTGCGTTGTATTGGGGAATTGTCATGGGATCGACGCTACTGCTGCCATACCAGAGTGTCACGTACGGTTCGATCACATGTCGTAAGCGATGTAAATCTAGGATGCTGTTTTCAACATCATTGAAAATACGTTGGAGTTGCGTTGATGCTCTGATCCCAGCAGTTGAAAACCATTCAGTATCTTCTTGGGTTGCCGCAGGATCCTCATCACCGATCCGAACATCAGCTTGCAAACTTGCAAAAGGCGCAAACTTGAATGCCCCAACAGTGAAAGGCGCTGTAAATTCATGTCTTGTCGTGAGGCGATTCTCGAACCCTTCTGTTAAACCCCTTGCGGCGAACAGGTCAGTAAACGGTTGGTTGTTTCCGAGAAACCCACCACCTGGAAAAGGAAACGCTCTTCTCTTCAGCCCGCTCGAAGCTGGCGTCCCATCTTGGAACCGCATTCGTTCTCTTGTTACACGTGTTTCACTCGACCAGTTTACGTACCCGTTAAACAGATCATCAGCGTATCGGAAGAGTCCTAGTTCAGGTGCACGTTCGACAGTGTATTGTCTTGAAGCGAGGAGCCAACTATTTGAGATAAATTTGTTGAGGTCATGGGAAGCATACGCTGTGAACGCCCAATTTTCTTTTTGGTATTTTGCAAAGAGACTCGTTTCATATTCTCGATGCGTTTTATATTCACTTTGTCTCCAAACAGACATCAATGTAGGGTCGCTGATGTAGCTGAGTTGCGTTTGGAGGGACCAGTGATGACTCAGTTTTGATTGGTTTTCCCAAAGGATGTACCCTCTTTGTGTGTCGGGCGTGTCCATTTTGATTCCTGATGATGTTTTTTGTTCACCAGCGTCAGAAAGGAAGTACGTATCTAACGTACCAACATGCGTATTCAAAGCATATCGTGTATCTAGCCCAATACCAGCACCTCGACTTTTATAGGCATCAAGCCGAAGATCGACACCAATGCCACGAGGCTCTTGTACGCCAAGCAACGTGAAGAGGTCCCATTCAGTTTCGAGAAAGGAGCCGAACGTTTTTTTGTATCCGAACTTCACTTTATGGATAGGAATCTCGTTTGCTTCACCGGCGTAATACGGCCAATAGAACACTGGAGTGCCGCCCATTCTTACAGTGTTGTGTGAACTTTCAACATACACAGTTCCATCTTGTTGCCCCGTAATCTCAACGTGGTCAGAACCAATCGCCAAGTCTGGAGTTGCAAACGAGCTCGTCGAGACCTGTACACCATCTGCTGACCATTGGTTTGCAGCAACTTGTCGCATTTCAGCTGCTCGGATAAACAATGGAACTTTGCCCTGCATGGCGTTGGTTCGAAGTACGGCTTCGACAAGCATCGCTCGATCCGTTGCAAAATCATAGTAGGCTTGAGGAGATCGAACGATGTATTCACCATGATTCGAATCAACGAGCACATTGCCTTCTAAATAAATACCACGTATATCTTGTGAGTGCACCCTGCTCGCAGCCATGTCACGGATAGAACCTGGGTCTGTAAAGACAACGGCTCGATCCGATGTCATCAGAATGTCATCAGCGCCTGTCATAGAGCGAAGCTCTAGCACGACGTTCCCGACAATAGTGATGACGTTCTCTGATTCAGTGGTTTGGAGATCTACCTCATCCGCTGTGATCGACATGATCCCAGACCGAGATCGCAGCCAAGAATCTTTTGGTTGTTGTGAGGGAATCGTAGTAGTTGTTGTTTCGTCTTCAACAAACGCGGATGGTGAAGCAATGACTTCTGGGTGGGTTGAGAGGGGGGTCTTGCCCAAGTGCAGTTTCTGAATGTATCCTGCAAGTCGTGATTCAGATTTCTTGATAAAGGCATGGTGCTTATGTGGTTTTTTTGGTGAGAGTAAGGCAACATCCATGTTGATTTCACCAAGGGTACTCCCAACGACAAGTAGATCTTCACCAATAGCACCGAGTGATGCACGACTCTTCGTTCTTGTTGATGTTGGCATGTACAATGCGATTTGAGACACGACGCCATGCTCTGTTGGCATTCGATTGATCCACACAGAAGCTTTATCCGATTGGAACGTATATGTTCCTATAGAGACAACAATGTCAGAAGAAAGGACCAACCGTTTCGTGTCGTCAACGCTCCAAGCATCAGCGCGTAGTGCCTCAATCGTAATCTCAGCATCGCGAGGTAGAACTGGTAGGACGATTCCAGAGAGTCTGTCCCCACGAATAGGAGCTTCTTCAAAGAGAATTTCTTGCGCGGGTACTATCCCTGCGAGCAGAAGAAGTGAAAGAAGTTGAATCCAGTGCGTCACAGTCGTGAATGATACCGTTATTAGAGGAGGCTACTTACGAAATAGCATCATCAATGAGTGCATTTACGAATACTTCAGGGTCGAAGGGCTCGACATCTTCTGGTCGTTCTCCTAGACCGATGAGTTTGACAGGAACGCCGATCTCATCTTCAATGGCAAAGACAATCCCACCGCGGGCAGTACCATCGAGTTTTGCAAGAAAAATGCCCGTGACATTGATCGTTTCAGTAAATTTCTTCGCTTGGACGAGGGTATTTTGCCCCTGCGTTGCATCTAAGACAAGCAAGACTTCGTGGGGTGCATCGTCAATCTTCTTTGCGGTAACTTGATTGATTTTCCCGAGTTGTCGCATCAGTGGTTCTTGCGTGTGTAACCGGCCCGCAGTGTCGATGAGGAGTACATCGCTCTTTCTCGCTATTGCTGCCTCTGTCGCATCATATGTAACAGCAGCAGGATCAGCACCCTGTTGCCCCTTGATGATATCAATCCCAAGGCGATCAGCCCATGATGCAAGTTGAGAAACAGCACCTGCTCGAAATGTGTCTGCTGCAGCTAAGAGGACAGTGCGGTTGTCATCGAGCAGGGCTTTTCCAATCTTTGCAACACTCGTTGTTTTTCCAACACCATTGACACCTGCGACAAGGATGACTGTAGGAGAGGATTCTGCGATCGCCAATGTACGGTTTTTATTTTTTAGGCGGTCGATGAGTTGGTCATGTAGTAACGCAAGAATATCACGATGATGCTTTTCTCCACGTAAAACGGAGTTTCTTAACCCATTCACAATAGCATCTGTTGTCGTTGGTCCAACATCTGAAGAAAGTAACAGTCGTTCGAGTTCATTAATGGAGTCATTGTCGATCGTACGACCACGCATCGCTGCAAGTGGTGTTGCTAATGCGGACCGTGTTCTAGTGAGTCCACTTCGTAGGGCTTTAACAGTTGCTCGAAAGAGACCCATTACGTTGCAGCCGTTTCTGAATTTGGTGTGTCTTCTTGCGGACCCTTTTTGAAAAGTTTATCAAGCACACCATTAACAAATGAAGGTGATTCCTGTGTTCCAAACTCTTTTGCAAGTTCGATCGCTTCGTCAATTGCAACGATCGGGGGTGTTCTGCTAGAGGTGATTTCGTAATACGCAAGTCGCAGGATGTTTCGATCGACGAGTGGCTGTCTGTGGATTGGCCACTCAGGTGTCAGAGCACTGATTGCTCGATCTGCTTCCTCCTTTGCCGTCCATGTATCGGTAGCAAGGGATGATACCTTGGTGTTTGGTGCAGTCGTTTCTGATCGCTCTTCATCAAACATGGGATCTGTGATTGAGGCAACATCACTATTTCCTGCATCAAATTGACAGAGCAGTTGTAGTGCTTGTTGACGGATAATTCTACTTTGTGGCATGGAACGGTTCTTACGGTTTGATCTGTTGCGTGATTGTAGTGAAGGTAGAGAGTGCCGCTTGCATCGATTCAGCCCCTTTGTTACCGCAATCTCCACCTGCCCGAGCGTACGCTTGTTCGAGTGTTTGACAAGTCAGCACACCCATTGAAACAGGTTTTCCGCTTTGAATAGAGAGTTGCATGAGTCCCTGCGCAATTGCGTGCCCAATGATTTGATCGTGTGTTGTCTCGCCAGTAATAATGCAGCCAAGAGCTAGGACAGCATCAACATCTTTTCTAACGAGGAGGGAGGATGCAAGTATTGGTAACTCCCAAGCACCTGAGGCAGGAACAAAGAGAAGTTGAGAAACATCACCTCCCGCATCAATGAATGCTTCCTTTGCACCCTCTGCAAGGGGGTGGGTGATCTCTGCGTGGTACTGGCTGACGATGATCGCGATCTTCAGGTCAGTTGTTGTGTTTTGGGGCGCGGGGAAGTCAAGCATATCTGGGACATGGTAAACCCCATTGGTACGCAGTACAACGGCGAGAAACGAATTGATAGAACTTTCTCTTGTAAGACAACAAGCTATTGCAGTTGTGTCGTTACGATATACCACGTGCTTAAGAATTCACGACAAGCGTTGGCAACCCTGCATCTCACACGATTGAGCGTTGCAATCGGGGCAGTAGCAGATATCTGGCTCGTGTTGATCTTGACAAAAAATGACATAGATTTTGTGGGCACAAGCGTCTATTCAATCCCCTGGTGGTCAGCATTGCTCGCAACAGCACTCATAGCGGTTTGCATGTGTGGATTTGCAGCTTCATTAAATGATACCCTTGATGTTCGGCATGACGCTGCATTCCATCCGAATCGACCATTGCCACGTGGCTTGGTGTCAGTCAGTTATGCAACCGTTGTGATGATTGCTTGTTTATTGTTGGCACTTTTGTCAGCTTCTTTTTTGGGAATCTGGTCTGTTCAAATCACGTTGTTAACTGCTGCGTTCGTCCTGTTTTACAACACGGTTGGTAAATTCGTACCCGCAATTGGAATCGTATCGATTGGTTTGTTGTATGCCACACACATGTTAATTGCAAACATTGAGTTGACATTTACACTCCCAGTATGGCTTGTTATGACCCATGTCATGATTTGTGCAATCGCTGTCTATGTGCTAGAAGGGAAACGCCCCAAACTTTCATTTCGAGCTTGGGTTGGTATTTCACTTGGGTGGATATTCTGGTCGGTCATTCTTTTAGGCGTTCCCTATACACAGACAGGTTCTCTTTTGCCAAGTGGTCTTTCGATCTACTCGCTCGTGTGGATCGTCGCAGCAATCGTAGGGTTCATCGTAACAATTCGATGGAAATTGCTTCATGCTCGATCAAACACCATCGCTGCAGAAAAAATTAGGAGATACAGTGCACTTTGGGAATGCATCTACGCAGGTGCGTGGCTTGCAGCACTCCAACTCACGTGGGCATCAGTTGCAATGTTTGGTTTTGCTGTGATTGCTGGCTTGGCGGTGATGTTAGTGAAGGAAACAACTGGTGGAAGCGGTAAGCCACTCGCTTGGAGGTTGTGAGTGTATCAACTACTCATCTGAGTTATACGTTACTTGTTGTGGTTTTGACGGAGGAACACCAAGGTAGTCGAGTGTATCGTCGATGATGTTTCGAACGACTGGTCCTGCAACGACACCACCGTAGTGCGCTATACTTTTGTCTGGGTCATCGATCACACATACGACGACTAGAGCAGGTTCCTGCATCGGTGCTCCTGCAATAAAACTTGAAATATATCGATCCTCGAAGTACCCCGTGCCATCGGCTTTAGGTAATTGTGCTGTTCCGGATTTTCCAAAGAGGTCATAGAGATCACTTTGAGAGTTTCTGCCAGTTCCTTCGGTCATCACTTTGCCCATGATTTCGCGAGTGAGCGTTGCGATTTCAGGTGTGATCGCTTGTTTCAGAATAGGGATGCTCTTCCCTTTGCTTGCAAGGATTTGCAATTGTGGGATTGATCCATCTCGTGCAAAAGCGGAAAACGCTTGAACCATTTGGACAGGTGTCACTGCAATTTCGTGTCCCATTGCGACAGAGGCTTGTGTGTACGAATCCCAATGTTGAGGTGAAGTCACAATTCCAGATGTTTCACCACCCAAGCCTACAAATGTTGGTGTACCAAAGCCAAAGTTTGAAATTGCTTGTTGCATTTCTTGTTCGCTTAAACGGTCGGCGACGATCGCCATCCCACTGTTCATTGATTTAATCAGAACCTTTTGCCACGAAGATGGCCCATAGTAATGGGCGTCTCGAATGACTCTTCCAGACGCAGTTTGGTATGGAGTCCCTGCTGTTGGGGTAGGAAGTACTTCGTCGATCTGTGCTTTACCGAGTTCCGTTGCTGTTGACCAGATAAATGGTTTGAATGTAGAGCCTGGTTCATACGGGTCGCTCACACATCTATTGCGTCCAAGTCTTGGGTCTGATTCTCGAGCAGGGTCTGCAACTTCTTGTGTCCAGTTTTCTCTTGGATTGAGAATATCTCGCATTGCGAGGATATCACCTGTTGTGGGATCTAGGACAACGACTCGACCGCCACCTGCATTACAACGCACAACTGCTTCTTGTAAATGATTGGTTGCAATCTCTTGGATCACGACATCGATCGTAAGTCGAATGTCCTCACCATCAGTTTTCTTCTTGTAATTCTCAGGATCGACCCAAAGGGTTTGCTTGCGAATATCACGCTGTCGGATGAGAACACCTGATTCTCCACCTAGAGAATCGTTGAGTGCATATTCAAGCCCCGCAAGCCCTGTATGTTCGGTTCCGACAAGACCAACGAGACTTGCGACCGTATTCCCGTGTGGGTAACTTCTCACGAGGCGTTGTTCGAGGCCTATGTTTTTGTACGTAGAATTTCGGATCACTTCTACTTGCCAATATTCAAGTAGATCAACAACAACAGCGTACTTTGTGTGTTCACGCTGGCGTATTTTTCGCTCAATTTCAGCGGGTGGCAGGGACAATTTCTCGCCGAGTTCGAGTGCGAGTTGTGCAGGATCCTCTGTCATTGATGGATCGACAAACAATCGATAGCCGACCCTGCTTCCTGCAAGGATTCTTCCTCGGCGATCTAAAAGAGAACCTCTTGTTGCGAGGTGGTTGATTGTACTATTTGTGTCTTCTGCTGTTTGTAGTAACACAACAGGTGGGTTGAGTTTCAGCGTCACAACGCGATAAAAACTAGCAGCGAAGGTGCACGAAACAAGCACACAGACGAACAGAGCAACACGCTGTACTCTTCCATGTGCTGAGCTCCCCTTATTCATGTATCTCTTCTACTTGGGTGATCTCTTGGGCATAGACACCTAATGATTCAATTGAACTTTCTTTTTCGATTTCGAATCGGAGTGCATCAAGCGTTGCTTCTTGTTTCGCTATATCCTGATGCAGAACAGTCATCGTGTGTACTGCGATGATTTGAGATTGCCTGATCGAAAGGAGTTCGAGGGCTGCAACGGTAAGTGCAAAAATGATGAGAAGTAATTTCCGTGCCATGGTGTCAGTTGAGTGGATACACAAGTTTCATACCAACTTGTAGGCGGTCTGGATTTGGCATCGTCTTTTTATTCATCACGATGAGTTTTTGGGTGAATTTTGTAGATCCGCAAACTTCTTGAGCTATCTGAGAAAGCGTGTCACCACTTTTTACAACGTAGGTTCCAACAGTTTGTGTAGTTGTTGGTACTTGGCTTGGATCTGCTTCTTGTGGATCTGTTTCAAGGGGTGCTGAAACAAGTGCGATCCGCGTGGGGAGCACGATCTTCTCGCCAATTTCGATTTGGTTTGCTGATGGAATGCCATTCCATCTAGCAAGCGCATTTGCAAGACCAGCGTCGCCGTACACATGGCTGCAGATACTCCGGAGAGAATCACCAGCGCGTACAACATGGGTTTGAATAGTTGCAGCGTTACTCGGTGGTTCTGTTTCGAGTGGTGGCAAGGGTCCTGAAATGAGTTGTGAGGCCGGAATTGGGGGAGGGCCCTGGAGTTCCCCACCAAGCATGGCTACTTCTCGGTTTGTCGCAGTTGAGAAATGATCAGCTGTAAACATTCCGACGAAAATCAGCAGCCCGAAACCGATCACAATGGAAATTTTATTGTTGCTATCCATGAGAGAAAATCCGATCGCAAACGTAAGAAGGAAGACCTTCTATGAACCAAGTTTGACCGCTCGAAGTTTCGCAGGACGGGAGCGTGGGTTTTGTGCATGCTCCTCATCTGATGCGCGAATTGGTTTGCGGGTGAGACGCGTTGCCAATCCATTCTTCTCAAGGGCGACGAAGGATTGCTTTACTCGGCGATCCTCCAAACTGTGAAAACTGATCACAGCGATTTTGGCGTTTGGATGAAGCCAACCACCGTTGTCGACCTTGCGGCCACTAGCCTCCACATCACAGAGCAATGCGTCAAGTGCATCAAGTTCACCGTTTACAGCAATTCGCAACGCCATAAAGGTGCGAGTTGCGGGATGAAGCCGTGAAGATCGAGCCCTTGCACCGTACGCAGAACGCACTAGTTGTGCGAGCCTAGCAGTATTCAAAATCGGCTCTTCCTCCCGCTCAAGTACAATTTTTTGAGCAATTCGCCTCGAATATGGTTCTTCGCCTAGGGTATAGATGATGTCGGCAAGTTCTTTTTCACTCATCGAATTCACGAGGTCAGCAGCGGTGACACCTGAGGAGGAGTCAAGTCGCATATCGAGTGGACCATCACTACCAAAACTGAACCCTCGGTTTGGTGTGTCCATTTGATTTGAAGAAAAACCGAGGTCTGCAAGAACGCAATTGGCTTGGATGTTGTTGCTTGAAAGTGTCTCTGCAGCGGTGATGAAACTCGCGTGATGGGCAATGACGTGTATTCCAGAAGCAGCGAGCCGGTCTTGAGCATATTGAAGATTTGTTCGATCAAGATCAAAAAGAATCAGTGTTGCATCTTCACCTGCTCGTTTTGCAAGGAGTTCAGCGTGGCCTCCTCTTCCTGCAGTAAGATCAACGATGACATCACCATTTTGCGGATCGAGTATGTCGCAAACTTGATCAGGAAGTACAGGGATGTGGCCACAATCGTTTGGCATTGTTAGAGACCGAGTAACAAACGTTGTGGATCTTCTATACACTCCTTCACGTGTACGAGAAACCGTACCGCTCCTTCCCCATCAACAATGCGGTGATCATAACTCAGGGCAAGGTACATCATTGGTCTGAGAACAATTGAGCCTGGGTTGTTTGGATCTTCTATGGGTCTATTCTGAATGCGATGCAATCCTAAAATGCCAGATTGTGGGGGATTGAGAATCGGGGTTGACATCATGGAACCATACACGCCACCATTACTGATTGTGAAAGTTCCTCCAGTCATCTCGTCGATGGAGAGTTGCCCTTCTCTTGCTTTTGTAGCGAGATCTTTGATTGAGCGTTCAATTTCAGAAAAGCTCATGCGATCCACGCTTCGAATGACTGGTACAACGAGTCCTCGATCGGTTCCGACTGCTACGGACATATCGACATATTCGTGATACACAACATCGTCCCCGTCGATGGAAGCGTTAATCGCAGGCCAAGCTTGTATAGCCGAGACACATGCTTTCGTGAAGAAAGACATAAACCCAAGGTTCACACCGTAGCGGTCATTGAACGCTTGTTTGTGTACGTTGCGAAGGGCGATGACATTGCTCATATCTGCTTCATTGAACGTGGTTAGCATTGCTGCGGATTGTTGAGCTTCAACCAATCGTTGCGCAATGCGTCGCCGAAGCATCGACATCTTTTCACGTGTAACACCCCTTCGTTGCAGAGGAGTTTCATTCACCACACTCGGTGCGTTTGTGGTTTCTTGCGAGGGTTGGTCTGCGACTGGTTGTGCAAGTGGAGTATTTGTAGCGTTGAGAACATCCGCTTTTGTAACTTTCCCAGACGTGCCTGAGCCGTGGATGTCTGAAATTTCAACTCCAACAGCATCGGCCACTTTTTTTGCGAGTGGAGTCGCCTTTGTTTGTTCTGCGGAAGCAACAGTTTCTTGTTCCACTTCCACACGAGCGTTTTCTTCTGAGGGAGAATCTTTTGGTTTGTGAGCGCTCTCATCAATTGACCCGATCGTATCCCCAACTACACATTCTTCTCCCGCTTGCTTAGCAATTGTGACAATTCCAGCAGTGGGTGCTGGTAATTCTTGGGTCACTTTGTCGGATTCAATTTCCAACAAAGGTTGGTCTCGTTCGACCCATTGTCCGTCCTGAACGAGCCACTGGCCAAGAACGACTTCGTTGATCGATTCTCCTAGGTTTGGAATGACGATTGGTTGTTTCATGGCGATTTTGTTGTTGGAAGCCCAACTGCTTCGATTAGGATACGGTTTTGTTCAGTTTTGTGCATGCTGCTTGATGCCACGGCAGGTGATGCACTTGGTCTTCGGCAGACTCGTGTCAAATCAATCGAAAAGGTGTCTCGAAATGCACTGTCGATATAGCGCCATGCACCCATGTTTTCGGGTTCTTCTTGTACCCACATATACTCAGAGTCTGTATATGAAAGAATCGTTTTGAGTAATTCAACTCGAGGAAATGGATACAATTCTTCGATTCGCACAAGGGCAATCGTTTCGGGTCGAGATACTTTTTCTCGGTGTGCTTGAAGGTCGTAATATATTTTCCCTGAACAAAAGATCACGCGTGTTACTTGTTCGCAATCTGTGTTGTCATCTAGAACTGTTTGAAAGCTCCGTTCAGTGAGGTCACGCATCGTTGAAACAGCTTTGGGATGGCGAAGCAAACTCTTAGGAGAGAGTACCACGAGTGGTTTACGAAATGGCCATGTAATCTGCCTTCGTAGTGCGTGGAAAATTTGTGCAGGCGTTGTTGGGTTGATAACGGTCATATTCCGATCAGCACAAAGTGTAAGGAACCGCTCGAGACGTGCAGAGGAGTGCTCAGGTCCTTGCCCTTCATACCCATGTGGGAGAAGAAGAACAAGTCCGGTGGATCGTCTCCATTTCACTTCAGCTGATGAAATGAATTGGTCAACGATAACTTGCGCCCCATTTACAAAATCGCCGAATTGTGCTTCCCAGACGACGAGCATGTGTGGATCACCTAGAGAATAGCCATATTCAAATCCAAGACAAGCATTTTCTGTGAGCGGGCTGTTGTGCACGCACAGTTTTGCTTGATGTTCAGAAATGTTGTTGAGAGGAGTCCATACTTGTGCAGTTTCTGTGTCAATAAGAACAGCGTGTCTATGGCTAAACGTGCCACGTTCAACATCTTGCCCAGTAAGTCGAACAGCATTCCCCTCTTCAAGGAGGGTACCGAAGCCAAGTAACTCTCCAAGACCCCAATCGAAGGGGGTTTCTGAATCGAGGGTTCGTTTTCGATTTGCAAGTAACTTGTTTAGTTTTGGGTGCACTGTGAATGAATCTGGTACTGATCCAAGAGCTCGGGTAACTTTCTCAAGTAACTCTAAAGAAACAGTCGTGTCAACTTCCCGCTCATGTGTGTCTCCCTGTAATCCTTCCCAAGCAGTAGACGGTTGGTAGGGAGGGATACTTGAGGAGACTGGATTTTCTTTTGAACGTTCCTGTGAAACTTCAAGATCATGGCGAACCTCATCCAACAGTTGCTCATACATTTCTTTTGTGATGACTTCTTCGTTGATGAGATGAGTTGCATACTGCGTTGTCACAGGAATCATGTTCTTAATCGAGCTGTACATTAAAGGTTGTGTGTACGCTGGCTCGTCGGATTCATTGTGCCCGTGTTTCCGGTATGTCCAAACATCGACGACGACATCGTTATGAAATTCCTGCCTGTACCGAACAGCAAGTTGCATCGCGTGTACACATGCTTCTGGGTCATTGCCGTTCACGTGAATGATTGGGGCGCCAGCCATCTTGGCAATGTCGGTGCAGTACCGTCCACTGTAACTGTCTTGTGGGTTCGTTGTAAAACCAATCTGGTTATTGACAACGATGTGAACAGAACCTCCAACAGTGTATCCCTCGAGGTTCGCCATGTTAAACATCTCAGCGACGATGCCTTGTCCTGGAAAACTAGCATCACCATGAATCAACAATGGAATACAGAGACTCCGGTTTTCATCGTGTTGAATACGCTGCCTTGCTCTTGCTTTTCCAAGTACAACAGAGTGACCAAACTCAAGATGTGATGGATTTGGAGCAAGGGTCAAGTGCACGGGTTTTCCAAGATCGGTCAAAATATCTGCGCTATACCCAAGGTGGTATTTCACATCTCCTCCGCCTCCTGTGAAATCTTCAATCCAGCTTTCTTCAAACTCAGAGAACAACTGGTCATACGATTTTCGCATGATGTTCACAAGGACGTTGATTCTTCCGCGGTGTGCCATGCCAATTGTCACCACTTGGACGCCATGTTCGGCAGACTCATTGATCAACTCGTTGACCATGGGGATGAGTGATTCACTTCCCTCGAGGCTAAATCGTTTTTTCCCGATGTACCGAGTAGCACAGAAATGTTCCAAGGTCGTTGCTTCTGCTAACTTGTGAAGAATGCGACGTTTTGTTTCATGATCGAACGTTGGAGTGTTGCCGATCGGTTCCATTTGTGATTGAAGCCAACGGCGTTGTTCTCGTTTTTCAATATGAGAGTATTCAACACCGATGTGCCTACAATACGTTTGTTCGAGACGTTTGATAATGTCTCTCAGGGTCGATGGTTTTGGTAGATCTAAGTGGCCTGGGTCAAAGAGGGTATCAAGCTGGTTTTCGCGAAGTCCATACGACTCGGGCAGTAAGCGATCTCGATCTGGTTTTTTTAATCCAAGAGGGTCAAGAGAGGCAGCGTAATGCCCAGCCATTCTGTAGTTATAAATGAGTGAGTCCACACAGGCCTGTGCACCAGAGCCCTGCGTACCAATTTCGTTTGAAGCACCGAGTTCAAACCCTTTGAAGAACTCTTGCCATTCTTGAGAAACAGTGGTTGGATCTGCTTTCCACTGAGCAAAAAGTGCGTCGAGAAAGGAGGCATTCCATGCGTTGATTGATGGGTCAATTGTTGTGGGTGTCAGGTCGCTGTTTTGGGCGTTAGGCGGCATTTTTTCGCTCGCAAAAGTGCTGTAAAACGGTAAATACTATCAGAATTTAGGTTTTTACGGACAGGCAATTGTACTCATATTGGGTTACACCATGGAGATCGGGTCGACGTCGATCACAAGATCTCGGTTGTTGACGATGTATTGTTTTGCTCGTGCGATTGAAAGAAACTGCTGCAATTCTCGTGCAGTTGGGGATGATGCAGTGATGTCGAATCGGTATCGATCAGCAATTCGAACAAGGACACATGGGGTAGGTTTTGTCAGTTGAATTTCCCGAGGGGCGATTGATGCAAGGCGTGTGAACAACGACTCTGCTCGCCCTGCAGTTGTTTCGAACGTATCGTCTCGAATGACGAACCGAACCATTCTCGTCGTTGGTGGTACATGTGTTTGTTGTCGAAATTGGAGTTCACTGTTTGCAAATTTGACGTACTGATTTTTTGTCGCGAGGACGATTGCTGGTGTGTCGGGGTTGTACGTTTGCACGATCGCTTTTGCTTCTGCACTCCCTCGGCCACAACGCCCACAAACCTGCGAGACGAGTTGGTACGTTCGTTCAGTTGCTCGGAAATCAGGAAAATCGATCGAGGTATCTGCATCGATCACACCTACGAGCGTCACGTTTGGAATATCGAGTCCTTTTGCAATCATCTGTGTTCCGAGAAGGACACGAATCTCGCCTCGCGCGAACTTATCAAGAATGGAATGCAATTCACCGCTTTTTTTCGAAGTGTCAGTATCGAGCCGTGCAATCTGCTCGTTTGGGAGAGGAATCGTTTCACGTATAAACGCTTCAAGTCGTTGCGTCCCAACGCCAAGGCGAATGATAGGTTTACCGCAATCTGGACATGCCTTTTGAACACGTTGTTCAGTTGAACAGTGGTGGCACCTGACAAACCCCACTTCTTCAAGAGGCTTTCGTCTGTGATACACCATTGAAGTGTCACAATGTTCGCAACGCATCATCCAATCGCAGGTTCGACTTGAGCAAGTAATCCATGGTGCAAACCCACGCCTATTCAGAAGAAGTAAGATTTGCCCTCCAGAAACAAGTGAACGTTGCATAGCACGTTCAAGTTCGTTGCTCAAAATTGGCGTTGTGCCTCGAGATTCCGCCCGTGATGTATGCATGTTGACGATTTCTACTGAAGGTAGAGTTAGACCTGGAGCTCGGTCAGAAAGCGTGTGCAATGTAGAGATGTTTCTCTGTGTTGCGTTCCACCATGATTCCATCGAGGGCGTTGCTGAACCCAAAACAATCGGACAATGAGCGTTCGATGCTCGTCGAATAGCAACATCCCGCCCGTGGTACCGTGGTGTTTGATCTTGTTTGTAAGAATGATCGTGTTCCTCATCAACCACAATGAGTCGTAACTCGTTGGGTGGTACTGGGGCAAAGACCGCGCTCCTTGCACCCAACACGATGTCAGCCTCTCCTGATGCAATCATCGCCCATTGTTGGTGGCGTTGCGCCTTTGTGAGCGCGGAATGCAGGACAGCGATTTGTTTGTCTGGAAAACGTCCAAACAGTCGAGCAGCAGTTTGTGGCGTTAAAGAAATTTCTGGAACGAGAACGATCGCAACTCCACCATTGGAAATCGCACGATCGATCAGGTGCATATACACTTCAGTTTTTCCTGACCCTGTGACTCCATGGAGTAGGTGGGAACTGTATCCATCCCCGAAACACGTAGAGATACGGTCAACAATTTGTTGTTGATCGAGCGTGAGCGTGGGCGTCTCTTTTGTATCTATACCTTGCTTCGACCAAGAAGCTTCGACATTCGTCACGTGGTGCATCCGCAGAAAGCCATGTTCACAGAGCCGATCGATCGGCCCACGACTTCCAAGTGAAGCACGTTCCTTGAGTTCTGCAATGCCAATAGGCCTTTCACTAGGGGGCATTGCTTGTAGAACATCAAGCACGTCTTGTTGTTTCTTCGTGGGATTCGTATCTATCGGAGGATGATCTACAAGATCAATGAGTACGTGTCTTTTGATACCTACACCTTTACGTACGGGGCCTGGGAGCATAGTTGAGAGTGTTGGTCCAATCGCAGAACAGTAATAGGAGCTCATCCATGCAGCGAGGGAGAGGAGTTCTTCTGGTAGAGAAACAGTCTCGGCACTCTTTGAGAGTATTTGTTTTACTTCTTGGCGTTGAACAAATTCGGGTGGCGTGTCAGCGGTAGACAAAACCCATGCTTCAGTTGGGGTATTTCCTCTCCCTAAGGGAACTGTGACAAGTTGCCCTTGCCGTAGAGGCATAAGATCAGCAGGGATCCCATAGGTGAGGCCTTCAGGATATCGATCAACTGCACGTTCAACAGCGACTTGGGCGTACGAAACAGATGGTGTGTCAAACAATCCCGCCATACGCAGTGGAGTGTACCTGCAACAACGCCATCCTCACACATCACTTCGAGGAACAATGTGTATGCAGATGTGCGATTGAACGCGTACCTCGTTACAATACGAAACCATGCAATCAAGCGTTGGAGTATCCTGCAGATTAGTCCTAGAAGATGGAACAATCGTATCAGGTCGGGCAATTGCTCAAACCGGTGAAAAAACAACGACGGGAGAGGTCGTGTTTAACACAGCGATGTGCGGCTATCAAGAAGCACTGACGGACCCAAGTTATGCAGGACAAATCCTCATCATGACGGCACCAATGATTGGTAATTACGGGGTGTGTGATGCGGATACAGAATCTTCAAAACCACAGGTCTCGGGTTTCGTGATCAAGGAGGCATCTCGGGTTGATTCTAACTATCGTTCAGAAAAAGAGTTAGGTGAGTGGTTGGCATCCCACAATGTTCTTGCAATGGATGGTGTTGATACACGAGCCCTCGTCAGACACATCCGAGAGTTTGGTGCGTTACGCGGCTCGATCAGCACGGATCAAACGAAGACAGATGCGGAGTTATTGGCGGAAGCAAAAGCCGCTAAGCCTATGGCAGGGCAAGACTTAGCGACGACTGTGACAGCGACAACCTCGTCAAACTGGACAAAAAATTTAGGCGAATGGGATGTACACTCCGTCAACGAATCAGCAACACCCATGCGAGTCGTAGCGTTAGATTGTGGGGCTAAACATAGTATTTATAAACACTTAGTGTCTTCAGGTTGCTCGATTATCTCCGTCCCAAACTCTGCCACTCCAGATGAGATTCGAGCCCATCAGCCCGATGGTCTCTTCGTTTCAAATGGGCCCGGAGATCCCGCTGCAGTAAAGCGGACGGTTGCTACCCTGAAAGAACTTGCATTTGAGTACCCTACATTTGGGATTTGCCTTGGGCATCAAATGCTCGCCTTAGCGCTTGGAGCAACAACTTGGAAGCTCAAATTTGGGCATCGTGGAGCAAATCAGCCCGTACGAGCCACAGAGAGCGGTCAAGTCGAGATCACGAGCCAAAATCATGGCTTTTGCGTCGATGAAGCTTCGTTAGAGCACGCTGGTTGTGTTGTGACCCACCGGCACCTCAACGATGAAACCGTCGCAGGATTTCGCCACAAAAAATACCCAATTATGGGGGTGCAATTCCACCCAGAAGCGTCACCTGGGCCCCATGATTCTGCCCATCTTTTCGAGCAATTTGTTGAAATGATGCAGATGGCAAAAAGCCACGCGTAATCTACAAATACCAACGTCGGATCCCTTTTTTGCCTCACGAGATCAAGGGCAAATCTATAGATTTTGCTGTGTGCTGTAAATCCTTGCTTGTTCCTCTCAAACCGCCTTGCGGGCATTCTATGGGTGTTGTACCCTACCGCTCAGCCTTATTTTGCGCCTTTGTTGGGCTCTGCAAAAGGGGAACACTGCATTGAGGATCTTAGCGATGCAGGCTTGACTTTTTCGGTGGGTCGGCGTTTGGTTACTTGTAACTACATCTCTTTGCGTCGGAGAAATCAGTGATACAACGCCGTATTACTGATGGAGCTTAGGAACTTTGGAGAGTTTCATGAAACGTTTTTTAGATCTACTCAACGCACCCGTTCACGTTCTGCTTATCACAACGTGTAGTTGTTCTTTTTGTGCAATCGATTCTTTTGCACAAGACGCGAGTGAAGAACCACCTGCCAAGACCGAAGAACCAATCATCGAAGAAGATGATGACATTGTCATCCCCGATGAAGAAGGTGCTGAAGATGTCACATCTGATGAAGATGCCACAGAAGACCAACAGGAAGACGAGGTTGAAGAAGAACTTGTCGAACTTGAAGTTGCAGAAGAGCCCGAACTTTCAGAAGAAGAACTCGCAGCACTTGCTGCGGAACAAGCCTCGCTCATGGAGCAAGCGATGGGGCAGGCTTCTCTTGATAGTGCAAAGGCAGCAGCAGCAGCTGGTCGTTGGAGAGAAGCAGCAAATGAATTTCTCAACGCAAATAGATATATGCCGAACAATCCGGAAATCATCGCAGGATTACAGCAAGCCTACTCCATGATTGATTCTGGCCCAGGGCTCGATACATTCCAACAACGCCAATCAATGGAGCGTCAAGCAGCACGTGCATTGTTTGATTCATCGATGGCTGCTGGACACGACCGTCTGCAACAGGAAGATTTCGCAGGTGCTAGAAGAAGCGTTGAATCTGCACTTACGCGACTAGATCGTGATGATCGTGCGCTATTTTCTGAAACGGAATACAAGAAACGAAGAGAACAAGCAACAGCTTTGCTTCATCAGATATCTGTAGATAAAGAAGCTTGGGAGCAACATAAGGCGCAACTTGCTGCAAATGAAAAAAGTCGTGATCAAGCTGATCGAGTTGCTGCAGAATCTGACAAACGTCAAAAACTTATCAATGAAAATTTGAAACGAGTGCGACAACTCCAAGCGGAACAGAAGTACGACGAAGCCTTAGAAGTTGTCAGCGAAATTCTATTCATTGATGACAACAATCCTGCGGCTCTTGTGTTGAAGGACGCATTGATGTCAACGCAACTCTATCGTCGGTTTGCTGACTCAAACCGCTTGCGTGAGTTTGGGTATTCTGAACTTGGCATTGAAGCAAATGAAGCACTTGTTCCTCCAAGAGAAAATAGATTTGGGCCAGGTGAGCGTTCTCTCAACGGAATGATTACATACCCTTCCGATTGGGAAGATCTTACGAACAGACGTTTCGGAGTTGTTGATGGGTATCGAGACTCTGTAGAAAATCGACGGATACGAATCGCACTCGAGCAAACAACTGGTGCAGGATTTGAATTCCTTGATGAACCACTAGAAGATGTTTTCCGGACGTTCAGTGATCTTAGCGGGATTCCGTTTTACGTTGATTGGCTTGCTCTTGCTGATTCAGGCATAGATCAATCTACGCCTGTAACGATTCATATTGGTGATGTTCCGATGGTGGTCGTTTTTGAACGAGTTCTAGACCAGTTAAGCGACACAGAAATTATTTCGTATGACATTCAAGATGGCATTCTTGAGATTTCTACAAAGACTGCACTTGATGAACGCGTCACCCTTGAAGTCTACAACATCACTGATCTACTCTTTGAAATCCGCGATTTTGATAACGCACCTACGATGGGCACCGGCGGCGGTGGCGGTGGTGGCGGCGGCGGCGGCGGCGGCGGGGGCGGCGGCGGTGGGGGCGGCTTCGGTGGCGGTGGTGGCGGGGGAGGATCAGGTGGCGGCGGTGGAAGTGGCGGCGGAAGTGGCGGCGGCTTCAACTTCGGCAACCCTGATGAAGACCCAGAGAGAAAAACTAGAGAAGAACTAGTTGAAGAAATCAGCAATATCATCAAGGACAATGTTGACTCAGATAGCTGGATTGATCCTGGTATCCCATCCGCGAATCCTCACCGCATTACAGAACTCAATGGCAATCTAATCATTAGCCAAACTCCCGCGAACCATCGTAAAATTATGGAGCTCCTTGCAAAATTGCGAGAGGTTCGAACACTTCAAATTAATGTGGAAGGCCGCTTCTTAAGCATCGCAACCGATTGGTTCGAACAAATTGGATTCGACTTGGATCTCTACTTCAATACGAATAAATCTTTGTTTGATGAACTACAAGATAAGGATGAATATGCACAACTCAGCGATTTCTTTGTGCCTGGAACAGGCCAACTCAAAGATCCAGTTGTCTATGGTGCCCTCGGTGTTGATGCAGACGGAAATCCAATCGCATCTGGTGCAGGCAATACGATCCCATGGCAACGAGTGTGGCTCCAAGAAAATGCACCCGTTGATGCACCTGGAACTGTCGATTACAGTGTCTATGATGTGCTGACACAAGGTGACATGGGTGGTATTGTTCGACAAAATCAAAACACAAGCCCTGGTTTTAGCCCAATTGGTTTAGTACAAAACCACAGCCAACTGTTGAAATCTGTCGGTCAATTTTCTTCATTCGCAAGTTCTATCGTAAATGCAAACCCAGCACTTGGGATGGGGATGCAGTTCCTTGATGATGTTCAAGTTGACTTGCTCATCGAAGCAACCCAAGCAGACAGTCGAAACACGATTCTGACTGCCCCACGGTTAACGATGCATAACGGACAAATGGCATGGATTTCTGTACAAACGCAACAAACGTATGTATCGAATCTCAGTCTCAGTACAAACGCGGGTGCCATTGGGTTTACCCCAGAACTCGATACGATCAATACTGGTTTTAGTTTTATGGTTCGGGGTGTAATCTCTGCTGATCGACGATATGTCACGTTGGAAGTCATTTTTGATATTGGCGACCTGCTTGAACTTAAAAAATCAGATGCATTTGGTGCGGTCGCAGCGGGTGGTGGAGACAACTCATCGTCTTCACAAACAACCCCAGTCTTCGTTGACTTACCCATTACGCTTTCTCACAGAATTCGTACAACAGTCTCAGTTCCAGATAAGGGATCAGCACTACTTGGTGGACAGCGAAGTGTAAAAGAGTACGAGACAGAAATTGGCGTACCTGTCCTATCAAAGATTCCGTACATCAATCGTTTCTTTACAAACCGCACAACTTCACGTGAAGAAAAATCATTGTTGATCCTTCTTCGCCCTGAAATTATTATTCAACAGGAAAGTGAAGAAATGCTCTTTAGCCACCGTATACTCGATGCGGGTGTACAAGACTCATTTAACAGGTAATACGCCCAACGTACAAAAGAGGAACACAAGATGGCAGATCAGGCAATGTTGCAAATCTTTGATCAAGAGGGAATCTCAAATGTGGAGTTTGCAGAAAGTAATATCCTAGATGAAGTCTCGATCAGCAGAATTGGTGCCGAGTTACAAAGTGTTATTGATCGAAGAGGGCTTCCCAAAATTGTCCTCAACTTTTCCAATGTTTCTGCGTTAAGTTCGTCAGCGCTTGGCATGCTGATCACCGTAAACACGAAGGTAAATGAAAAGCAGGGCAAACTCGCAATGGCTTGCATTAAAGGTCCAATTCGGGAAGTGTTTCGAATCACCAAGTTAGATAAAGCGTTCTCCATTTACGACACCGTTGGAGAAGC
>JASMLY010000083.1 GCA_030748455.1 Phycisphaerales bacterium
ACGCAAGCCAATTTTATCCATGCTCAGTTGCACGTTTGAGCGGTCAAGGACACGCATTACGACTGATTCGCCAAACATCGTTGGTAACACCGAGACCCGTAAATCGACAGGTGACGTGGCAACTGTGAGTTCTATCCGGCCATCTTGCGGTAAGCGGCGCTCCGCGATATCAAGATTAGCCATAATCTTGATACGAGAAACGATCGGCATCGCCAAGTGCATAGGAGGAGGAACCATTTCATACAACACGCCGTCGATTCGATATCGCATTTTGAACTCTTCTTCAAACGGTTCGAAATGAATATCAGAAGCTTTATCTTTGATTGCTTGAAGTAGCACAAGGTTCAGAAGTCGAACGATCTTGTTGTCATCTGCTGCAGATGAAAGATCATCGAGATCTACTGAATCACCTCGACCACCAAATCGAGATAAGTCATCCGATTCAGCAAGTTGACTCATCATGTCAGACATTGATGTTCCACCCGAGGCATACTTCTTCTTAATAACTGCATCAATCTGCTCTGGCAGAGCAACGACTGCGTTCACCTTGAACCCCATGAGCAATCGAAGGTCATCGACTGCTCGAAAATTATCAGGGGATTTCAAAGCGATGGTGATGGTCTTAGTAGATTCTTCATACGCAACAGGCGCGATTCCATACGTCGTTGCTGTCTCCATAGGAAGTGCTTCAACTGCTGCATCAGGAATAGAATCAATTGCAAGATCAACAAACAGAAGACCCGCTTGACCTGCGAGTGCAACGAGGACATCTGTCTGATCGATCAAACCCATTTCGATCATGATTTCGCCAATTTTTCGGCGGTCATTTTTCTTGCGGGCTGCCTTCTGAACTTGGAGGGCTTCGTGAACTTTCTCTCTGCTGAGTTTTCGTAATTTTGTCAACACTCGACCAAACCGACGTCCTTTGAGCTGCGCGGGATCAACAGGCTTCTGAGGTTTTGATCCGGATGTACTCGATGATGATTTTTTGAGCTTTTCCTGAGCCATAATATTCTTACTCCACAAGCTACGAGAGGGTTCGGTAGCCCTTTGTTACAGTCTAAAGAGAATTGGATCTACAAGTCGCGTTGACAACAGCAAGAAGGCTGTTTTTTTCTTTTGCCACCTAGATTATTCGCCTTTGGGGCCAAAAATCAAGGTGGGGCTGGATTATTTGTATTTACCCCTCATCGAGTTCCGTTCTGCCCACAGTGCCCCCTGTACTATGGACCTTTTGAGTCAATGCGTTCGAGTCTCGCCCTTTGTCAATCATCTCTTCTGCCCCGATCATCCCTCGCTCATAGAGCGACCAGAGGTGATCATCGAGTAACTGCATCCCAAACTTACGGCCTGTTTGGATCGCGGAGTCGATCCGGAACGTTTTGTTCTCACGAATGAGGTTGGCAACCGCAGGTGTTACCACGAGAAACTCATACGCTGCAACTCGTCCTGGCTTGTCAACTCTTCGTAGAAGTACTTGGGAAAGGACTGAAATGAGAGATGTCGAGAGTTGGACGCGAACCTGCTCTTGTTGGTTGGTTGGGAAGGCGTCAACAATCCGGTTGATCGTGCCTGCGGCACCTGTTGTATGTAACGTTGCGAAAACCAAGTGTCCTGTCTCTGCAGCTTGGATTGCAGCTTCGATGGTTTCTAAGTCCCGCATTTCACCAACGAGAATGACATCTGGATCAGCACGCAACACACGACGCAGAGCTTCGGAAAAACTTGGAACGTCATTACCAACTTCACGCTGATTTACAATTGATTTTTTATGGTAGTGGTAATATTCAATCGGATCCTCTGCCGTCACAATATGCCGCTCAAGGTTTGTGTTGACATAGTCAATCATTGTTGCAAGTGAAGTCGTTTTACCCGAACCTGTTGGTCCAGTCACAATGAACAAACCTCGAGGACGTCGAATCAATTCCTTTAGAATTTTTGGCAATCCAATTTGCTCAAAAGTAAGTAACTCGTTCGGAATCAATCGAAGTACAAGTGTGATATCACCACGCTGTCGAAAAATAGCCACACGAAAACGAGCCTGTGTGCCGAAAGCAAACCCAAAGTCACAACTGCCCTCCTCTTGCAATTCTTGCTGGGCTTTCTCTGGCGTAATTTGCTTCATCAATGCTACGCAATCGTCACCATCGAGTACTTTCGTATCGAGATTTTTTAGACCGCCATGCAACCGCAACGTTGGTTTTCGACCAACTGTAAGATGCAAGTCAGAAGCACCAGTTCGGACAACCGTATCGAGCAATCGATCAATTTGAATAGTTGACATAGTGAATGCAAGTGTGGATTAAATATCCACATTACCCTCCAACATAGTTTCTGCTTGAGCGAATCGAGCAATTTCCTCGGGTGTAGTATCTCCACGCAACACTTTGATCTTCCCATCATCAACGAGTGTATTCATCCCACCTCTGACAGCAGCATCGCGTATTTGTCCAAGAGGCGCACGATTGAACGCAAGTTCTCTCGTTTCGTTATTCATCACCATCATTTCAAAAATCGCCTTTCGACCCTTGTACCCTCGATTGTTGCATACGCTACAACCTACTGGCTTACAAATTTCAGCGTTTGCTGCTTCCTCGGGTGTGATACCAAGAAGTTTGAGAAATTTTGGATCAGGGGATGCATCGCGCTTCTTACAATTTGAACAAAGCAGTCGAGTTAAACGCTGCGCCATGATTGCTTGAATCGAACTCGCAACAAGATACGGTTTGACACCCATATCGATCAATCGAGTAATTGCTGATGGAGCATCGTTTGTATGCAATGTTGAAAAGACTAAGTGACCAGTCAAAGCTGCTTGGATCGCGATATCAGCAACTTCACGGTCACGAATTTCACCAATGAGAATAATGTTTGGCGCTTGACGTAACATCGCACGTAGAATGGATGCAAAGGTTAAACCTATAGATTCTCTGATTTGGCATTGGTTGATGCCTGCAAAACTGTATTCAACTGGATCTTCTGCAGTAATAATTTTTCGATCTGGTGTATTCAACACGTCGAGCGCGGAGTACAACGTCGTTGTTTTCCCAGAACCGGTAGGACCAGTCACGAGCAAAATGCCATTTGGCCTACGAATGAGTTTGTTGAATCGATCTAAGTTTTCCTGCTCGAAGCCTAAGTTCTTTAAACCAATCCGCACTGAATCGGGACGCAAAATCCGCAATACGACTGACTCACCGTGATAGGCAGGGCAAGCGCTTACACGAAAATCAATTTGATCCCCATCAACTCCCATCTTAATCCGGCCGTCCTGAGGAATACGTTTCTCTGCTATGTTCACACCTGCCATCAATTTTAAACGAGCGAGAATTGCACTTTGCATCCGTTTTGGAAGATTATCACGTACGTGACAAACACCATCTATGCGGTAGCGAAGTACTACTCTGTCTTCCATTGGTTCTATGTGAATATCAGAGGTGTTATTTTTCACGGCTTCTGTAATCAAACGAGTCACCAACTTGACGATCGGGGCTTGGTCTCCGTCGACATCAATCGAAGCATCAACCGAAGTGTCTACACTTCGATCAACAGTCACATCAACAGAATCAGTGACAAGCGATGTGTCTGTAAACATTGCTTCAGAGCCACTGTCTCCACCAGAGATAAAAGCTTCAATAGCGGCTTTCGTTGAGAGGGCAGGCTCAATTTCACAATTTAACCTGAACCGAAGTAAATCGAGAAGCTCTAAATTCAGTGGATCGTGAATAATAAGTTTGAGCTTATCGCCCTCTTTTGAAACTGGCAGAACAGTGTGTTTACGGATGACATCCTGTGGAATCAACTCCATGTCTGGGGTAGGGTCATCACCAGAACCATCGAGTGCCACGAACTCCATTCCAAACTGCTCAGCAAGCGCCTTGATGATCGTTACCTCATCACAAACACCCTGTTCAATAAGAACTTCGCCAACCCGTTTCGCCGTCCCCTCAGCAGCACTCAGAGCAGCCTTAAACTGTTCCTTCGTGACCGCTTTTTGAGCGTAGAGGATCTCACCTATTTTTTTTCGTCGTTTTCGTGCCATAAAACCTTTTAGAAATGAACGGAGTTTTCACACCGCTAAAAGGGTAGTATGCTCGACATGCTCGCCTTCCGCAAGGCGTTCGCTCCACCATGAACACAACTATTCTTATCACAGCTGGTGCTACGAGAGAGGAAATTGACCCTGTTCGGTTCCTAGGCAACCGTTCATCTGGTCTTCTCGGATGCCAATTAGCACTTGCAGGTGCTATTGCACGCTACGAAGTTACGCTGTTACTTGGGGACGGTGCGATCGAACCAACGTCACACCCTAGGCTTAGAACTGCCCGTTTCAGCTCGACTCGGGACCTTGAATCTCTGATGCATCAACATTGGCAATCACACACCTATCTGATTATGGCAGCAGCAGTTGCAGACTTTACGCCAAAAGGCGGACGAAACAATACAAAACTTCGTAGAAGTACGACAATGTCTCTTAATCTCGTTCCCACGAATGATCTCGTAGCAAGAGCCGCTGAGTCAGCTAGAGAAGATCAACGAATTCTTGCCTTTGCACTTGGTGAACCAGCGGACTTAGAAACGAGTGCTCAAGAAAAATTGTTACGCAAACAAGTAGATGCGATCGTCGCCAACCCCGTACAAACGATGCATGCTGATGACATTTCCGCATCGGTCTACTGCAGAGATGGACGTACATTTTCTTTAAACAAATCGGTTCCCAAAAGTGAGTTTGCAATGTGGCTCATCAAAAACTTAAAAGATATTTGCCAATGATTCCAATCCCCATACTACTCCTCCTTACAACAGTGCCAATCTTTACACAAGAACAGCTCGATCTCATTCGTTCTATGGCAAATCCGGTTCTAGAACAAGACACAACCAACCAGTATGAGCAAAACAGCGCTGCAATCGAACTTGGACATCATCTTTTTTTTGATCCACAATTTTCAGCAAATGGTGAAGTTTCTTGTGCAACATGCCACAAGCCTGAACTCTACTTTACTGATGGCGAATCTGTATCTACAGGGATTTCAGAAGTCACACGTAACGCACCAACTGTGTTAAATGTCGCGCATCAACGCTGGTTTTTCTGGGATGGCCGAACGGATACATTGTGGGGTCAACCGATCCAAACGCTTGAACACCCCGCGGAGATGGGCGCTGATCGTGATGAAATAGCAAAGACAATCGCGGAAGATGCGTTCTATTCTTCACTGTGGGAAAAAGCATTTGGCGAGATGCCGAATGTAGAACATCAGAAGAGCAACGACCTCGCAGCAAAAATTGCGAAGAGCCTAGCTGCGTATGAAACCCAACTTGTTTCAATACATTCTCCCTTTGATCGCTTTGCAGAAGGAGACAAAACTGCTTTAAACGAGTCTGCCCAAAGAGGACTCGCATTTTTTATTGGGGAGGGCGGATGTTTGCGATGTCACTTTGGCCCTTGGTTTACAGATGGGGCATTTCATTCAGTAGGTGTTGGACCACTTGATGGAGGTCCTCTGCGTGATTCTGGAAGATATGATGCAATTGCTAAACTTCAGAACTCCCCCTTCACAGCAAACAGCCCTCAAAGCGACGACCAACAAAGCTCTCGAGCAACGATCTCCAAACACATCACACGCAACCGCGAAGATTGGGGTGCCTTTCGAACACCAAGCCTTCGCAATGTTGCCAAAACTCCACCGTATATGCACGCTGGGCAACTTGAGAGTTTGGCCGAGGTCGTGGAACATTATTCTTCCCTCGAAAATTTTGTTTCCGCTGACCACCACCGAGAAACAATCCTCGTTCCCCTTGAACTCGATGCTCAGGGACAAGCCGATCTCATCGCATTCCTTGAATCCCTCACTGGCACCCTTCCCCCAGAACACCTCCTTGCACCTCCCAAAAAAACGCACCCTTGATGAGTTTTTTATGGGTCCAATGTGAGTGAGGTTTGAGCTCGTTCAATAATGTCATCTTCGTAAAGAATATCGAAATACACTTCCCACGCTCCAGGCATATGGAGCAGCATGCCTGACGTGAGATACGACCCATCAGGTTGGAGGGTGGTCACTGGGGTTGTCATCATCCCATGCCCATGCCCTGGCATTGCAGCATCGACACGAAGAGATTGAACTTCACCCGAACCTGTAACCCATGTTGTAATCTCAAAGACTTCATTGAGAGGCATCTCCTCTGGAACAGGCGTGAATGCAACAGTCCAATTGTTTGCGTTACTTCGCACACTGTGTTGCGTCGTACTCGCACAACCTGAAAGGATACAAAGCAGGATTACATTACTTTTTAACATTTTTATTTGTCCAAAATCTTCCACGACCAAAGGTAGCAAGCCACGTTCCATCTTGTGCGTAGAGTTGCGCACGGTGGTTCCCCCAATCCACAACTGCAATTGTACCATCATCAAGCACTGTGATCCCAGCGGGTTTGTTCATTTGATGCGGCGCTATCCCCTTCTCTCCAAACGTCAGGAGCAATGAGCCATCAGGCGAAAACCGCTTGATATGTGATGCGCCAATATCTGATACAAGGATCGTTCCATGTTGTTCCAACGCCACGCCTTGAGGTTCAACGAATCCTTCGATTGTGATGAGGGGTTCAGAATTTTCTGTGGACAGTAACTGCACTGTTTCACTTTGTTGATGAACAACCCACATCGTAGCGCCATCCTGAGATACAGCAATATCTGATGCACTTGGCATGACGACATCGTTATCGATAGCCCCCTGAAAACATGCATTACTGACTGATTCTTGAAACTTCACCATGCCTGGAATCGCACGCATCCGACTCGTCTTATCATGTTCATAGGTAAATGTTTTTAAACTTTTGTCCCCAACAATTTTGATAACACCATCGCCAATCCAAACGCCCTCTACCCAAGTAAACTGGTGCGGCGCCTTGCCCTCTCCTCCAAAACGAGTGAGTTGAATCGGCACTTCTAACCCAGTTCGAAAGAGATACACATCTCCCATCTCTGGTTCAGCAATCACGAGAAGGTCACCATAGGAGTCGATGTATTTTCCAAAGTGTGCGATGTTTGTAATTGGTGGAGGCGCCTCAGGATCACCCTCTGTACGTTCGAATATTTGGATTCGCCCTTCAAAACCTTCGCAAACAATCAAGCGCTTCCGATCATTGGAAAGGGTGACAGAATCAGGGTAATGCAACTTCCCATGTCCCTCATGCGGAAGAACTGCGTGCGCACCCCATGTACTCAACCAATTCCCTGATTCGTCAAAATGATGTATCGCATGGCCAAGGCGATCAGGCACAATCCAACCGCCCTCAACATGAACTGGGACTCCCGCGCTACGCAGTTCCACACCACTCCATTTCGGATATGTCGCAGTGTTCGTTGCAACGTGGACGTTCCCATTTGTATCGATCTCAAGGAACGTGGGATTATCCACTGGCCCTTCTATAGTTCCAATGCGCTTTCCAGAAGCATCGAGAAGAACTACTTCGTCAGCCATCCGATCCGCAACGGCAAAGCCTCCATCAGGCAATTCGATCGCATAAACGGGCTCTAAAAATCCATCGATCTGCTGTACAAACTCGCCTACGGGTAATGAAACAGAGAGAGTCAGAAATGAAGTAATCAACATCACAACACTGTACCCTACATTGCGGGTATTCTGTGCCCCCTTATTCTTATGGAACACAATCATTCATCAACTTCAAGTCGGGCGATTTCCATCGTTTCTTCTCTCATTGCGATAGGAATCGCGGCTTGGCTAGGGTGGTATGTACTTGGGCATCACCATGGGCATGGTTCACATCATGAACCACACATGCCTGAGTATTGGTATCTAGGAATCCTCCCATTCATTTGCATTCTTGGAGCAATTGCCCTGTTGCCTCTGTTGAACTTTTCAAGGCATTGGTGGGAATCCAACAACAATCGGTTTTTCATTGCCATGATCTGCGCCCTTGCCACAATCGTATACATGATTCTCACCTCAGGCTCTGGTTCAATTGGACCTATGCTTGACCATGCGATCTTGAAAGACTTTATCCCATTTATTGTCTTACTCTTTAGCCTGTATGTAATTTCAGGTGGCATATACCTCAGCGGTGATTTAGCAGCCTCCCCGAGAGTGAATACAACGATCCTCGCAATTGGCGGAGGTATCGCAAGTTTTATTGGTACAACAGGCGCGAGCATGCTTCTCATTCGCCCACTGCTTAAAACAAATTCACAAAGAAAACACAGGGTTCACACAATTGTTGTGTTCATTTTCATTGTAAGTAACATCGGTGGCACATTGTTACCAATTGGTGATCCTCCACTCTTCCTTGGGTACTTGCGTGGTGTCCCATTCATGTGGACGTTAGGGCTTTGGCCAATGTGGGCAACTACCTGTGGAATTTTGCTCGTTCTGTACTTCGTTTGGGATTCGATCCTTTACAAAAAAGAAAGCTCTTCAGATCAATTGTGTGACCAAACTCAGAGTGAACCACTACGGTTACAAGGTGGGACAAACTTTGTTTGGATTGCTTGCATTGTTGTGACTGCAGCGCTCGTTGATAGTGGAAAACCGTTGATTGGCACAACTTGGACACCCTTTCCATTTTGCCGTGAATTACTTATGCTCTTCTTTGTTGTACTTTCATTAAAAACTACATCAAAAGCGATTCATAAAGCGAACAATTTTACATACGAAGCGATCCTCGAAGTTGCAGCATTATTTTCGGGCATTTTTATCGCCATGCAAGTACCGCTTGCAGTCCTTGAAGCAAGCGGAAAAGCAATCACTTCGACTTTGAACCAACCTTGGCACTTCTTTTGGTCGACTGGAACGCTCTCAAGTTTTCTCGACAACGCCCCTACGTATGTTGTGTTCTTTAAGTTGTCTCAATCACTTCCAGAAGGTGAAATGTTGCAAGTAACCAACGGAAGTGTGCCTATTTTGCTATTGATTGCAATCAGTCTCGGATCTGTCTTTATGGGTGCGATGACGTATATCGGCAATGGACCAAACTTTATGGTCAAAGCAATTGCAGAACAAGAGGGAGTCGAAATGCCCTCTTTCTTTGGTTTTATGTTCAAGTACAGTATTCCTGTATTGGTTCCTATTTTTATTCTCATAACGATTTTCTTCTTGATCTAAGGAGGTCCTCTCATGATTAAACGAATTTTAGTTGCCCTCAGTGGAACACCCTGCACCCCTTCTGCGATTGCTCATGGTGTTGAGCTTGCAAAAGCACATGATGCAGAACTCACTGGTGTCACGGTGATTGATCCGAACAAATTACAAGATGTTGGACCAATTCCGCTTGGTGGCGCAGCCGCTGCGCACGAACTTGCCGCGCATCGAATGCACTTAGCAGAAGAACACATCGAAGAAGCAATCGGAATGTTTGAAAAAGCATGTGTTGATGCAGGAGTGACAAATAGACTTTTGCGAGAAAATGGCGACAGTGCCAAAAAGCTTATCGCAGATTGGCGGTATCACGATCTCACAGTCATCGGACTTAGAGGGTTGTTTGAGTATGGTGTTCTTCATGATCATGGGCACCTCGCACTCGATGTTATCGGGGCAGGTCTCCGCCCACTTCTAGCTGTCAGTGAAGCGTACCGACCAATCAATTCTGCATTTGTGGCCTACGATGGTTCGACACTAGCTGCAAGAGCAATGAAAGCGTACTGTATGCTAGGGATTTGGAAACCAATGCCAACAACAGTTGCCTGTTTTGAAGGTCAAGCTGGGGACCCAGAACTCTTGCTCAATGATGCAGCAGCGTATCTTGAAGCTCATGCGTTCGCAACGACAAGAATGCGAATAGAAGAAAAGCCAAGAAAAACAATCTTACAAACAATGGAACGATGCAACGCGGACTTGCTGGTTATGGGGGCAGCAAAAAGGACACGCATTGGCCGCAAGTTACTTGGAGACACTGCAAGATTCGCATTGGAGAATTCAACTCACCCAATCTTCTTACACCACTAATGCGTACAATACCCACGTGCTTACTGTAAATGGCAAAACACATACATATGAAACCGAGATGACTCTCGGAGATTTACTCGAGGGTCTACAGTTGTCAGAAACACTCTGTGCAATTGAAGTGAACAACGCACTAGTACCTCATAACGAACGAAACGAATACAAGCTTCAAGATGAAGACAAGGTTGAAATAGTCTCACTTGTTGGAGGAGGATAATGAGATGGCAACAGTAATGACAAGCGAAATTCCACCACTAGAACTTGGAGATGTCACGCTAACAAACAGGCTAGTAGTTGGAACAGGAAAGTATCCAGATTATGAAATAATGCAACAAGCCCTTGATGCAAGTGGATGTTCCGCTGTAACCGTTGCTGTTCGTAGAGAGCGACTTGTCGACCATGAAGGTCGTTCAATTTTGGATTTTATTGATTGTGACAAATACACGATCCTTCCAAATACTGCCGGATGCTTTACTGCAGAAGATGCCATTCGCGTTGCTAGACTTGGCAGGGATCTTCTTGAGCAATTAGATAATAACGGTTCAAATTGGGTGAAGTTGGAAGTCCTTGGTGACAAAACAACATTGCTCCCCGATCCAGTAGGCACACTTGAAGCCTGTAGAGAACTTGTAAGCGATGGGTTTTCGGTGATGTGTTATTCGAGTGATGACCCGATTATGGCGACGCGATTACGAGATGCTGGAGCAACCTGCGTCATGCCCGCAGGAAGTCCAATCGGTACAGGTCGAGGTGTTGCGAACCCTTGCGCAATTCAATTGTGTATTGACTTACTAAAGAAACCAGAACACGGTGGCGATCCAACCTACCCAGTAATTGTCGATGCAGGTGTTGGTACTCCGAGCGATGTTACGATTGCTATGGAACTTGGTGCTGATGGCGTTCTTCTCAATACTGGAATCGCCCACGCAGGCGATCCTGTACAGATGGCTACCGCTATGCGTTTCGCGTGCGACGCAGGGTATTTCGGTTTCAAATCGGGTCGTATCCCAAGAAAACTTCACGCGACTGCTTCCTCACCGTGGGACGGCACCATCGCCGGCGAGTAAAACTCACAGAGAGTGAATCAATGATCGACTTGGGTACCAAGAAGAGGAGCAACTTCTGCAACGCGAGATGCAACTGTGTCCTTTGTCGAAGCTTCGAGGTTGAGGCGAAGTAAAGGTTCAGTGTTACTCGGTCGTACATTGCACCACCATTCGCCGCAATCAACAGTAACACCATCGAGGCGATCAACCGTAGCTGAAGGATAGGCAGCCACAAGTAACGCCATCGCTGCCTCCTTATCATCAACCTCAAAATTTATCTCGCCGCTTTGAGCGAATGTTTGATGTGGGGCAATCTGGGAACTCATTGGTGTATCACTGTTGGCTAACGCACTCAGTACTGCTGCAAATGCCATCGCCCCACTATCTGCGTAAAAATTATCGCGGAAATAAAAGTGACCTGAGAGTTCACCTCCAAACGATGCATCGTGCTCAGCCATCGCTTGCTTCATGAACACATGGCCAACTCTGCTGCGGACTGATGTTCCTCCTGCGCCTTCAATAGCATCTGAAACTGCGTGGCTCGAACGGAGGTCATACACAATCGAACCATCCTGTTCGTTTGACAAAAATTTGGGTGCGAGCCAAGCTGTGATTAAATCACATCCCACAATCTGCCCCTTTTCATCGACAACCATGCACCGATCAGCATCACCGTCAAAACAGATCCCAACATCACATTGATGCGATTGCACTGCATCAATAGTTTGTTGCAAATTTGCATCTACTAAAGGATTTGGTTCATGTACAAATGTCCCAGAATCATTTTCAAAATTAATCTCAATCAAATCGATCCCTTTGACACCCCGAAAGAGCTTGGGAACCATCGTTCCAGCCATTCCGTTTGAAGCATCAACAGCTGCTTTCAACGTGACTTCTCCACTTTGGATCTTGGGGTCTAGATACGTAAACACATGTTCACGGTATGCATCCCAAAGATCCATAGATTTCTCAGATCCTCGAACAGCTGCGATCGTTGGCTCATCTCGGTCATTCGCCATCGATTGAATTATTTCTAAACCTGTTCCCATTCCAACCGGTTTCGCTTTTGCTCTGCAAATTTTAAACCCGTTGTACTGTGCAGGATTATGTGATGCGGTAGTTTGCACGCCTCCAATCGCATTCAAGTGATTTACAGCAAACGCGATAAAAGGTGTATCAACCAATCCTACATCAACGACGTCGCATCCTACTTCAAGCAATCCGTCTTTCAATGAGGCAACGAGGGATGGGCTGCTCAATCGCATATCATGCCCAACAACGATTGTTGTTGGACCATCCGCTTCTTCAAGTAAAAGCCGCCCTGTAGACAATCCAATTTTTCGAGCAATCTCTTCAGATAGAGGTTCAGGGTAGACCGCACGGACATCATATGCTTTGAATACTGTCATGCGTTCATCATACATGACTTCATCAATAACAATCTTCGGCAGCAAGGTCAACGACTTCTACTCCCTCAGGGAGTGATGCGAGAAAAGCACCACCATAAAATTTCTTTACAACCCTAGAATCTAAAATTGAAACATCACCACGATCGTCACAACTTCTAATCAGCCTTCCTATTCCTTGGCGAAATCGAATGATTGCTCTTGGCAACTGATCTTCCATAAATGGGTTTCCGCCCGCCTTTTGGATCACTTCTTGCCTCGCTTCTACGATAGGTCGATCAGGAACTTCAAATGGCAAGCGTGTGATAATGACATTGCGCAGGTGCGATCCGCGAATATCTACACCTTGCCAAAAACTAGCCGTCCCAAAGAGCACAGAATTCTCATTTGCGCGAAACTGTTCGAGCAACGCTGTCCGTGTGATCTTTGAACCATGTTCTAACAATAGCATCCCCTTCCCTTCGATTTCATCTCTCGTGAGTTCTGCGATTTGGCTTAGAAGTTTGTAACTTGTAAAGAGCACAAACGCACCGCCACGTGTTCTTCCAACAAGGTCAATGACACGTTCGGCGAGACGTTCCCCATACATATCATTTGACGGTTCTGGCATTGTTGTATCAACCCAAGCACGCATTTGCCTCGCATAATCAAAAGGACTCCCTAGCCGAATCTCATCACTCTCTTCACAACCTAGCCTTGATTTCATCAGTGAAAAATCACCTCCCCCAGTTGCGAGTGTTGCAGAAGTGAGCACAACAGTTGGGGACGCATCAAACAGGTTTGCTTTCAAAATCGGCGCGAGATCTACTGCCACAGCACGCAGTGTTGGTTTTGGGGATTTTCTTGCAGATGCAAAGTGCGGCACGCCTTCTACGGCATATACACATCCCGCTAGTTCTTGGTTTACAAGCAAGGCACAATTTTTCGCGATGTCGATTGCCCGTTGCCCATAGCCACCGGACTCTGCTGCTTCCGCATCATTCGTGAGCGACTCTCGAAGCAAAACAAGATGCTTGCCTAATTCCATCATTGGGACTGACAAGGTGTTCTCGACAAATCCTGGATTAGTTATTCGACCATTACGTGGCGCATCCTCTCTACTCCAGCGTACAAGTGAATCAAAGAACGCATGCGAGGCGAGTTCGCATTTTGTCACAAGATCTTCACATTGAGACAGGAGTTCTTTGTCAACTCCATCGGTTCGCAGCGATTGCAAGAATCCTGCAGATCGTGATTTTCTCGATCTTGAAACAAGGGTGCGAAGCAGAAACTCAACTCTCGCCTCTGAAATTGAAGCCCCAAAGTGATCTGATGCGACATCTTCTATGGAATGCGCTTCATCAAGAATTACATGATCATATTTTGGAAGAAATCCCCTATCAATCAATCGCAATGCCAGATCAGAAAAGAACAACGCATGATTGCAAATCAATAAATTACCACGCTCCATCTCTCTGCGTGCTTCTTGATAAAAACACTTCATGTGATTCGGACACTTTCGACCTAAACAATTGCCTGCATCACTACGCACTACATCCCAAACATCTGCACGAGGCAACACAGGCAAGGTCGCTTTTGAACCATCAGTGGTTGCCTTTGACCACTTCTCTAAACGATCAAGAGTCTTCAGCGCTTTAGAATCAGCGAACAATGAGGTAGCACGTTGTCTTGCTCGTTCAAGTCGACGTAATGAGACATAATTTGCTCGGCCTTTTACAAGCACGGGCTTAAAACCTCCTCCGAAAGCTTGATACAACATCGGCGCATCACTCAACATCAGTTGCTCTTGCAAAGTGATCGTATTTGTTGCAACAACTACTGTTTCCCCATACGCACGTATTCGTTGAATCGCTGGGACTAAGTATCCAAACGATTTTCCAACCCCAGTCCCTGCTTCTACGAGCAGTGTTCTCTTCGTCTCAAATGCACCGGCAACAGCGGATGCCATATCGATTTGCTGCAACCGAGGTTCCCAATTCGTCATACACTGGCTAAGGGGACCGTCTTCAGAAAACATCGCAGTTACGCATGTTGTCATGCTAGATCCGCCCACCAATCGGATCCCGCTTCGGTTCTCCAGAATGTCGTGGATACTTGCGTGGCGTATGTTTTGCTTTACGAATCAAGAGTAGCGTGCCCGTTGTCGTACGTTCCATCGACTCTACAGTTGCGTGGAGAACGTGTAACGCCTTCGATGCCGTATCTACTTCTTCTTGTGCGCGTTCTCCTTTTATTGCAACTACAACACCACCTACCTTCGCAAACGGAACTGTCAGTTCGAGCAATACATGTAACGGCCCAACCGCTCTTGCGATGACTGCATCTGCTGTATCACGAAAACCTCCTTCATTCGTTCCTAACTCTTCGGCACGAGCGTTTGCAACTGTGACATTATCGAGTTCAAGAACTTCTGCAACATGCCGAAGGAAATCTGCTTTTTTGCCAGTTGCCTCAACGAGAACAAATGTTGTCTCTGGCATTGTGATTGCTAAAGGAATTCCTGGTAGACCACCGCCACTACCAATATCGATCACATGTTTCGCATCCTCTTTCGCGAGTACTGGTAAGAGCGAAAGGCTATCAAGGATGTGGCGTGTCCACCCCTGAGGTAGTTCCTTGATTGCTGTGAGGTTGAACATGCGGTTTGTTTCAAACAACAAGTCGAGATACTGGCCAAGTTTTGTCATATCACCATCATCAAAGGCAATCCCCAAATTTGCTGTTTGGCGATAAAAATCTTCCGGTATACATTCCATGGCATGCATTACACCCCACCTCCTTCAGAAAAAGTAAACCCTTCTCGTGTCATAAATTGATCTCTTCTCATTGCAATACCAAACAGGATACCCGCCATGAGCCATGCTACAACAAGACTAGAGCCACCAGCACTGACAAATGGTAATGTTAAACCAGTAATCGGCGCGAGCCCTAACGTCATCGCTGTGTTAATCACCATCTGTGAGAGAAGCATCACCGTAATTCCAACTGCAACAAGCCGAGGGAATGGATCACGGCAACCGATAGCAGCAAGCACACCACCTACGGCAAGCAGCCCATACAACATCCAGAGAAACAACGCTCCACGCAGTCCCCACCTGAGGACGATCACTGCAAAAATCATATCGTTGTGCTCTTCTGGTAAATGATTCGCTATGAGAAGTTCCTTCGCCTCTTCTTTACCAACTCCTGTGAGTTCACCCGCCCCAACGAGCGTCATCGCTCGTGCACCTTGATAGCCAATATTTTGCTCAAACCGATCATCACCTTGTATTTGAGCAAGTAAGGCGTGAATCCTATCTTTTTGGTGCGGCTCTAGGATTGGGTACATGAATGTAGAAGCAACAAGTCCAAAACAAGCAATCGCAAACAAATGTTTGTATTTTGCACCCGCGGCTATCAACATCGCGAGCATCGCGGGAAGAAACAACATCGCAGTGCCTAGGTCTGGTTCTATCAATATAAGAAAAGAGGAGGGCGCAACGAACAACATCGCAACAACGAGCCCACGAAATTGGCGATAGTGTTGTTTAAACCGCAAATGAGAAGCCAACGCCAAGATGAAGGCAATTTTCACCAGTTCTGAAGGCTGCAAATCTGTTACCCCGAGGTTGATCCACCTCCGCGCCCCATTCCTCGGATGCACAATAAAGTCAGGAACACTTGGGATGAGCAGAAAGACCAGTAATAAAAGCCCAAACCCAAACAACCACCAACTCGCTTGTCGCAATTTGTGTATAGGAATCATCGCGACAACAATCCCAACAGCAAGACCGAGACATCCGAGCACGAGTTGTCGTGTTGCCGTTGCTTCTCGAGTTGTTCCAATCGTGACAACTCCAAAGAGTGTGAGGGCAAAAGCTGCTGCAAAAATGAACCAACCAGCATGTAGGGTGCGAACCGTGGGCAAATTTAATTTCTTTGCTCGAAATCGGCTCATGGATTTGCCTCTAGATATCCTTCGTTCTTGAGTGCATGCAAAACTTGGTTGGCGACTGGTCCTGCAACTCTACCACCACTCCCGCCATGTTCAATCAAAACAGCAACAATAACCGCCGGTGTCGTCTCGTTTTGATGCGAAGCCATCACTACAAACCAAGAATGATCCAGACCAACAATCGGCGTTGCTTCATGCGTGGGCTTGTACGGAGGTGCTTCTGCAGTGCCAGTTTTTCCCCAGAGCCGTACACCATCCACGGTAAAAATTGGCTCACTATCACTTGGGCCAAACCGCAACAAAGAACCTGTACCGTACTCTTTGGCAAGCGAATCTTGCAAACCCTCGAGTGCCAACGAGACACCCCTTGTATTGAGTTCCAAATCAAGCCGATCCCGCTCTGTATTTTTTAACAGGGTTGGGGAGAGCCAAACACCACCCCTTGCAAGTGTTGCATACGATGCTGCCGCATGTAAGGGTGACCACGTAATTGGACCTTGCCCAATTGCCATGCTGATAGTCTCAAAAGCAAGCTCCCCTTTTCGTTGCCAACCCGAAATGGCCTCTACATCGGGCGTGTGTCCTTGCGATCCTGTTGCATGGACATCTGTAAGTCGAGCAGAGAGTGGTTGAGCGAGCCCGAACTTCTCGTACCATTCGAGAAGAGAATGAAACCCTAGACGCGAACCAAGTTCGTAAAAGAAAATGTTACAAGACCGCGCAAGCGCATCGACAGCTTTCAACGTTCCATGCGTTGCGAAGTTATACCCCTCTCTATAAATCCAACATCTCGCTGCATGTGTAATGTTTTCAAAATAATGACCTGTACAATTGATTTCCTCATCAACACCAAACTGACCCTCAGTTGTTGCTGCAGCAAGCACAAGTGGCTTCACAATCGAACCTGCAGGATACAAACCGTCTGCTGCTCTATTGAGCCATGGATATCCCTCCACATCTTCTTCGTCACGCAGTGCTGGCGTTGAAGCCATAGCAAGCACCCCACTCTCCGCATCTAGAATGACGACAGCACCTCGAAGTGGTGTTCCAACGGGTAAACCTGCGTTTCGATGCCACGGCTGTACTGTCATTAATCCTGTTTGAGGGGCAAGAACTGCTTCGATTCGTGCTTGCAACGCGATGTCGATTGTGAGTTGCACGTTCGATCCCCCAACTGGAGGTGTTCTTTCTCGTTCAACGCCATGGCGATCTTGTACGATTCTGCCACGGGTCCCTCGAAGTAGATTTTCCAGTGAAAGTTCTAACCCCCGATGACCAACCTGATCTCCAATGCGGTATCCACCGAGGTCTTTCCCCTCATTGAACGGTCGCCGCTCTATGTCCTGTGCCCAAACTTTTTGTCGGATATCTCCCAAGAGAAGTTCGCCTACGCCGAGGAGTTCTATCGTGTCAATTCTGTTCTCCCTTAACGGTCGAGGTAGCGTTGATCGATCAAGTAAGACTGTTTGATGTAATGCCGGATATGAACGATGCCTTGCATGGCGTACTTCCAATGCGTCGTCGAGTTGCATACTGAGCTGTGTCAAATCCATTGCAAGCGCATCTGCAACTGCAGGAAAGAGTACATGAGAGGATCGCTGTTCGAGGATCGGCTGCTGTTTAAAATCCTCGATACTCCCATACCGTTTTACATGGGCTTCCTCTTGTCGTTGCCAAACTACTTCTGCAGTCTTATTGACATGTTGTTTGATTCGTTCTGCTCGCTGTTCGATTTCAACAAGCGGTACGCCCGTTGCAGATGAGAGTAACTCCCAAAACTGGGTTAACTCTTCTTCATGCCTAGGGAGTACTTGCTCTTTAAGTTTCTGCCGTTCATCTGGGGAAATCGAATTCCATACTTCTCGATCAACACTTCTCTTTGCATGGGCTAGGGCTGCGGCTTTCGCTCGATCACCTGTGATCAAATCCCACGGTACTGCGACATCAAATGTTGGAACATCCTCAGCGAGAACCCTTCCCTTTGCATCCAAAATGCTCCCACGCCATGTTGGAAGATATGTTTTGCGATAAAGCCGCCCTTTTGCTTTTTCAAGGCGGTGCGATCCTTGCACAATCGTCAATTCTGACACTCGCAGTACCAATATCCCAAGAACGCCCAAAAAGACAAGGGCAAGGGCGAGAAGGCGGCGATGGAATAACAACAAGTGGTGAATAATGGGAATCCTACTTGCACATCGAATTATATGGTCAAGGATCCCCACTTCACCGTAAAAAAGTGGTCGAAGAAGGGGTTGCCGTTCATGTAGATTGAGACTCACAAGGGATATTCTGATATAATCCCCAACCTTCTACCTCAAATGGGGCCGTCGGTGACAGATCGGATATCTGGCGCTGCACTGGGCATTGTCGCGGCGACAGATGCTCGAGCCTCGGGAAGAATTCGCCGCGGACGTGCTAGGCATGCAGCTGCACCCTCCGCGATCTACAGTTGTCGATCCAACGAGATCGACAGGAGGAACGCTGCGTTGTGCCACGCACTTCGCATCTCACATTTTGGCCCGTGGTGTAATCGGTAACACACCTGGTTTTGATCCAGGCATTCCAAGTTCAAGTCTTGGCGGGCCAGTTCCACACTAAGGAACAACAACAGAGATGACTCACGATTCGAACAATCAAACCCCACTTGCAGCGATCATCCTCGCTGCTGGAAAAGGCACGCGCATGCAAAGCGATTTGCCAAAGGTGTTGCACCCCGTCTCAAACAAACCAATGGTGCAATGGGTTGTGGATGCAGTTGCCGAAGCAGGTATCACTCGAACGATACTTGTTGTTGGGCACGGCGCAGATGAAGTGAAAGCGACGATTCCTCATTGTGAGTTCGTACTTCAAGATCCACAACTCGGTACAGGTCATGCTGTTGATGTCTGTAGAGAGGCACTGCAAGATTTTGAAGGCAACATTGTCATCCTTGGTGGTGATGGCCCACTCATTCGCTCGCATACGATCACAGAGATGATCAAGGTTCAAGAAACAACGAACGCCTCAGCAACACTCGCAACCTCTGTCATACCTGATCCTACTGGGTATGGTCGTATTGTTCGTGATGCCAATGATCGGTTCCTCGCAATCATCGAACATAAGAACGCCAACCGAAAGCAACTGGCAATTCACGAAGTCTATCCAAGTTACGCGATTTTCAATTCCGCATCACTCTGGTCGTGCCTTGATCATTTAGAGCGCAACCCAGTGAGTAACGAATACTATCTCACTGAAGTCCCCTCGATGATGCTCGACAAAAATGAAAAGGTCGAACTGATTAACTCCGTTCCACCAGAAGACATTCTTTCGATCAACACCCCTGAGCAACTTGCTGAAGTCGAAGCGTTTCTAAATGCACGTCTTCAAGCAAAACTGGAGTCAACACATGAGCCACGATGATCATAAACAGATGAAAATCTTTTCGGCAACTGGCGGAGCACACCTTGCTGAAGGGATGTGCAAACATCTCGAACTCCCTCTTGCTGCCGCAACGGTTGAACGGTTTCCTGATGGTGAAATCATTGTAAAAATCGATGAAGATATCCGAGGTCGTGATTGTTTTATTGTTCAATCGACCTCGATGCCCGTCAACGAAACGTTGATGGAATTGCTCATTTGGATCGATACATTACGAAGAGCATCGGCTGGACGCATCACTGCAGTCATCCCCTACTTCGGATACGCAAGGCAAGATCGAAAAGACGAAGGAAGAGTTCCAATTACCGCAAAACTCGTCGCGAATCTCATCACAGCCGCTGGCGCTGAACGCGTCGTTTGCATGGATCTTCATGCTGCTCAAATCCAAGGATTCTTCGACATCCCTGTAGATCACTTGACTGCAACGAAAGTCTTCTGCGATCATTTTGCAACTCAAGAAGATATGCAAGGCGACAATATGGTGATTGTTTCACCAGATGTTGGCAATGTAAAAGTTGCAAATATGTATGCGGGACTGCTTGATGCAAAACTTGCAATCATCGACAAGAGAAGAGATTCAGGAAGCGAAGTTGTTTCAAAAAGGCTCATCGGGAATGTCGAAGGTAAAGTCGTACTCATGGTTGACGATATGATCTCGACCGCGGGAACGATTTGCGAAGCAGCAAGGCTTGTCACCGAACACGGAGCAACAAAAATTATTGCAGCAGCAACACACGGCGTTTGTGTTGGGCCAGCAATCGAACGAATTACTGATTCGCCAATTTCCGAAGTTGTCATCACAGATACCATCTTCCCTGACGATCGTCTCACAGGTTTGGGAGAAAAACTTAACGTATTGAGTGTTGCTCGTTATCTTGGCGAAGCAGTACATCGAATTCATCACCACATGTCAATCTCTGCGTTGTTTACTCGCGGAGAAGGTCCGAAGAAATAGATAGGAAAGAATCAAATGTCTCAAGATACCCCACAGGTAAAAGTAGAATTGCGAGAAAAAGTAGGCACAAGGTATGCCCAACGCCTTCGCAAAAATGGCCGCCTTCCAGCGTCCATTTATGGATCAGGAAGCGACCCCGTTTCTGTTAGTGTTGACGAAAAAGAGATCATCAACCACCTGCAACATGGCAGCCATGTCATGGAACTCGACAATGGAGATGGCTCCCCTGCAACAGTTCTCGTCAAAGATCTCCAATTTGGTTACCTCGGCGACAATCTCATCCACATCGATTTTGCCCGCGTGAACCTTTCCCAAATCGTCACGATCAACACGAAACTTGAAATCAATGGTAAGCCAACAAATGCCTCGGAATCTGGAGCGATGCTCGAGATCGTCAGACCAGAAATCGAAATCGAATGTATGGTGAAGGACATCCCTAGCACAATTTCAGTGGACCTCTCTACTGTTGAAGAAGTCTTCACAATTGGTGACCTTGTTCTTCCAGATGGCGTGAAGGCAACGCTCGACGAAGCTCGCCATATCGCTCACGTAACATTCGTACAAGAAGAAATTGAAGAAGTAGAAGGCGATGTCGAAGGCTCTGAAGAATCCACACCTGAAGTCATCGGTGACAGTGATGCACCAAGCGAAGAAACGAATGAAGGCGAAGGTGAGTAAGTAATGAAGTTGATCGTTGGTCTTGGCAATCCTGGCTCGAAGTACAACGGATCTCGGCACAATGTCGGGTTCGATGTTGTGGACCACATTGCCAAACAAATCGCCCCAAGCGAACCTGCACGATCAAAATTTGATTCCATCTATGTTGAAACACAACACGATGGAGAAAAATTATTACTGATGAAGCCCCAAACATTCATGAATCGTAGTGGTCAAGCAGTCACGCAAGCACTGACCTTTTATAAGGCGGATCCTGTTGAGAGCCTTTTAGTCATTGTTGACGACATTCACTTGCCCTGCGGTTCTATACGTTTACGAACTGACGGATCTGCTGGCGGACACAATGGCTTGCACGATATTACAAATCATATCGGTGACGGAAATTGGTCGCGCTTACGAATTGGCATAGACGAGCCGGGCGATATCCCCCAAGCATCGTATGTCCTTGGCAGATTTACAACAGAACAGCAGGAACAAATGGTTCCTGCAATCGAGGCTGCTGTCGCATCAACGCTTACTTGGCTAAGAGAAGGCGCTAGTGAAGCTATGAACAAACACAATCAAAAGCGGGAAACCGCACAACCCAATGAGGAAATTTAAATGAGTAACGAACGAATCCGAACCTATGAGGGCATGTTCCTCTTCCCACAAGCAGCAACTGCGAACTTACAAGATGCCGCTGACCATATCAAAGAGATTCTTGATCGCTGCGGTGCAACAATCAAGAGTTTTCGAAAATGGGATGATCGCCGCCTTGCATACGAAGTGCAAGGGAACAAACGAGGTGTCTATTTCTTGGCATACTTCACAGCCCCCACTTCTGCCCTTGCAGACATTGAGCGACGATGTAACCTTTCAGAAGAAATTCTTCGGACAATGGTAACGTCTGCAGAACATATTCCTACGGAAATCATTGAAGCAAATGAAGGTCAAGAAGATCTTGCAGCTGAGATTAAATTGCGAAGCGAAAAAACAAGCGAGGGTAGTTCTGCCTCAAGTAGTACCCTCTCGAAGAAGAGAGAAGCAACACCTGAAACATCTAAAGAGCCGACCGACGTTGAACAGAGCCCCGTAGCCTCTGAAACTGAAGGCGAGGAAGAAGCCAAGAACATTGTTGAAGGGTCTACTGAAGAGGTTTCCTCAGACGCATAATGCCTTTTGGCCCTTTTTGATAATACTCTCATTTCTTCTGTTAGAATGAAAGAGTCACACATGGAGAACACTGATGCCTAGTTATAACAAAGTATTACTCATGGGAAACCTCACACGGGATCCCCAACTCAAACAAACTCCTAACAACATGTCTGTTGCGGAAATTGGGCTTGCGTGCAACCGCAAGTTCAAGGGCAAAGATGGTGAAATGCGTGAAGAGACTACCTTCGTCGACTGCGAAGCTTGGGGGCGAACTGCTGAAACGATGTCTAAGTATCTCAGCAAGGGGCGACCAGTTTTTGTTGAGGGCAGGCTAAAACTTGACCAATGGCAGGATAAAGAAGGAAACAATCGTTCCAAATTACGAGTTGTGATTGAAAGTTTCCAGTTTATTGATAGCCGCGGTGGTCAATCTTCCACACCGTCACATGAACCTGCAACCACTGCTCCTCCTGCAGATGATGTCCCGTTCTAATATACTACTCCTCTCCTGCGGTCCGGCAACCGCAACACCATAACGCTGAGGTCGTGCCGGTGGCTTCTAACTTTCCTTTGAAAGGACACCTCAATGGCTAGCACAAAAAGAATTGAGCTCTTGCTCAATAGCAATGTTGAAAATCTAGGTATCGTCGGTGATATTGTCCGTGTACGTATAGGCTATGCACGGAATTACCTGCTACCGATGGGCGTCGCTGAAATACCTACGCCTGAAAAAATAGAATCCCTCGCAGCGGAGCGTGCAATCGCCCTCCAAAAATATGAAGAAAATCAATCAAGACAAGCAGCATTGATCGACCGACTCGAAGATATCACGCTCACACTCACAAGAAGTGCGAACGATCAAGGTGGGCTCTATGGCTCTGTTACGCAACGAGATATTTCAGATGCACTTGCAGAAAACGATTTTGAGATACCAACCCGCGCCATTCGGCTTCACCAGGCAATTCGTCGCATCGGTGAATACAGCGTCACGATTCAGTTTGGCAAAGAGCTCCGTACGGATATCGAAATTATTGTGAATCCAGACCGCCCACTTGAAGATCGCGAAGAAATGGAGTTTGATGATGAAGGCAACCTGATCATCGTGGAAAAACCAGCAGAACCCACTGCTGAAGAAAGCGCTTCCTCGCAAGAAGAAGAAAACGCAGAACCAACTTCATAATTCCCCCACACAACAGTCCCTATCAAAGACAACGGGTTCGTCTAAGACGAACCCGTTGTTATTTTTGTTAAGGGATCGGCGGCTCTAGGCGGCTGATGCCTCACAAGATACACTATTAAATTCCATTTCGAGGTACTGCGCGACGTAATCAAGAATACTCGTCGCATGCGGGATCGAAGGGTTCGAGGTGATTCCAAGTGGGTCGAATCGCATGTTTCGGAAACGGTCGATCGCATCCGTTAATGGCAAGCCATATTGAATCGCCAATGAAAAGGCTCTGCAAAATCCTTGGATCAAGCCAGAGAGTGTTGAGCCTTCTTTGCTCATTTTGATAAAAATTTCTCCTGGCATGCCGTTTTCAAACAACCCAATTGTTAAATACCCTTCGTGTCCGTTAATCGAGAATTTATGCGTCACCGATTCGTGTGTAGGTGGAAGTGCTTTTCGAGCACATGTTTGGCATTTGTCGATCGTAGGAGACATCAGGTACCCCAACCTATCGGATCACTCAGGTCTTCAACTTGAACATACAAAAAATTTGCCGCCAACAGCTAAGATCCCGACTGAACAAATGCATCGCGAAACAAAACAAGCAGAGCAAGGGTGTCCTGTGTGCCAATTGCAGGTCGGACAAAAACCGCTTGCGTGCCTGAAGGAAGACGCTGTCCTACACGCCGCACTGTTGCTGCAACGTTCCTGAGTACTTGTTCAACTGCTTGTGGATCGCTTGTTCGGATCACAACATCGGCATCTTGAACCATGATCGATTCTACCTCGTTCAAGGTCGCTGTAATCCGCAATTCATGATATTGAATCAGAGTTGCTACGCTCGGGGGAAAGTCACCGTAGGCACTTTGTAGATCACCTAGTACTCCTGAGAGGGTAGCAATAGAGTGCGCTTCAGCAAGTCGACGGTACATCACGAGTCGTCTCGGTTCGGATGCAATATATGCCTTCGGGAGCCTTCCTCTGACACCAATCCCAATCATTGCTTCTTTTCGAGTTGGCGATTTTCCTTCTTTCAAATCACTGACTGCTTTATCAAGCAATTGGCAATACATCTCGTAGCCTACTGCTGCAATGTGACCCGACTGCTCAGCCCCGAGTAAATTCCCCGCGCCACGAATTTCTAAATCTCGTAACGCGATTTGAAACCCTGAACCAAGCATTGAAAACTGCTCGATTGCATGCAACCTCTTGCGTGCAGTTGGATTGATCAACCGATCTTTTGGAAGTAAGAGTGTGCAAAAAGCGCGATGTTTAAACCGGCCAACCCTACCTCGTAACTGATGGAGATCGGAAAGCCCGAATCGATCTGCGTCTGCAATAAACATCGTATTTGCATTTGGAATATCTATTCCAGATTCAATAATCGTTGTGGAGACGAAAACGTCTGCTTCACCTTGAACGAATTGGGCCATCACACGTTGCAGCTGTTTCGTTGGCATTTGTCCATGCCCAACAATGACGGTTGCTTCTGGGACAAGGGTTCTTAAATCTTCAGCGACAGATTCAATGTCGTAGACTCGATTGTGAACATAGAAGGTTTGCCCTTCACGAGCAAGTTCTCTACGAATGTCTCGAGCAATTCGATGAGAATCCCAGTTTGTCACTTCGGTCACAACCGATCGGCGATCTACTGGTGGCGTCTGCAAGGAACTGATGTCACGAATTCCTACGAGCGCCATGTGAAGCGTGCGTGGTATTGGTGTTGCAGTCAAAGTAAGAACATCAGCCTCTGCCCTCAACGAGAGTAACCGTTGCTTGTGCTCCACACCAAATCGTTGCTCTTCATCAACAACGACCAGACCCAAACGGTTGAATGAGACATCTTGGCTAAGAATTCGATGCGTACCTATCAACACATCGACTTCTCCAGCAGCAACTCTTTCAAGGATTTCTTTTTGTTCAGCAGTTGTGTGAAAACGTGTCAAGGATTCAACCACAAACGGATAGTCAGCGAGACGAGCTTGAAATGTTTTTTCATGTTGAATTGCGAGCACTGTTGTAGGAACAAGAACTGCTACCTGCCTTCCTGACTCAGCAGCTTTAAATGCCCCACGAATCGCAATTTCTGTCTTTCCAAATCCTACATCACCACAAACCAACCGATCCATCGCTCGTGGTGATTCCATATCCCTTTTCATTGCACCAATTGCATCAAGTTGATCCTCTGTCTCATCCCATGGAAAACTCGATTCAAACTCTTGCATCCAAGTTGTATCAGGAGGGAATGCAATTCCAGCAGAAGTTTCTCGAATCGCTTGAACACGCATGAGTTCGCTTGCCAAATCTACAACAGCTTCTTTTGCTTTTTCTTTTTGCGATGACCATTTCGTACCACCAAGCGAGGACAATTCTGGACGACCCTTAAATGCACCAACGTATCTCTGAACGAGGTGTGCATGTGTCGCTGGTACGTGTAATCGTTTACCACCTGAGAATTCTAATGACAGAAACTCTAACGATCCTTGACCCTCCACCTGATGCATGCCAGCGTAGAGCGCAATCCCGTGGTCACGGTGTACGACCAAATCGCCAACATCAAATTGTGACAATGCTTGCCGCATTGACTTCGTTTTAACTTGTCCACCTCTACGTATCTCATACCGATGAAATACTTCATGTGATGGAACAAGAGCATACTTTTGGTCAACAACGAACCCTCTGTGTACAAAGAGTTCAAGGACGTTCAAATGTGTTGCATTCGCAAGCGGTTGATTGGGCTCAAGTAACTCACGCATGCGTTGGGCTTCACCGGACGTTCTGCACGCGAGTGTTACATGATGGGATTGTGCAAGGGTGTTGAGTTCTGCAAGTGCTTTGGTTGCTGACGTATCAAACTGGGGGAGTGAAGCACTTGGTAATTGAATATCAACGGCATTGGCTGGTGGAGCACAACAGCCAATGATTCCAACCTTGTTTTTCGAAAGTGAAGATCGCACATCATCGTAATGTGCGATTTCTGAAGTATCCTCGACTCTGTCAATATAACTCCGTGCTTGCCTTGCAACCTCTTCAAGATCATCAAGTATTGCGATGCAATGGGAGGAGAGATGATCAACGAGTGTTGCATCACAAGTACCTCGCTCGGTGGCTGTAAGAATGACCTCCTCCAACTTCCGGTCAGAGCCAAGGGAGATGGGATCCACCTCGTGGATCGATTCAATTGTGTCTCCGAAAAAATCTAACCGAACAAATTCTCCAGAAGAGCAAGCGATGTCAAGAATGCCTCCTCTCATCGCGAACTGACCTGACTCTTCAATACTTTCTCGTCGTTCATACCCAGCCTCAACAAGCCAGTGTTGCAATTGGGAGAGTTCAAGCGTACTGCCCGAGTAGAGAACTTTGACAATCGAAGGCAAATGGGATGGGGACGGTGACATTTGCATGATGGCAGAAATCGGAGCGACGATGACACCAAACTCAGGCGTTCTTTTGAGTTCGTCAAGAACCGCAAGTCGCATCGCAAGAAGGTCCACTGCAGCATCAAACTCGAGTGCGGGAAACAAGGAAACTCGCATCCCAAGTTCCTGCAACATCGCATACGTTTCATCTGCATCTTCTGCGTGTGCTGTGATAAAGAGGATGTTGTTCTCTGCAGCGAGCATCGTGGCTAGCACAGCGGGAAGCGATCCATGCACAGGCCCAGTGGTCATCGCACCCCCACGAGCCAATTTCTCGACATGCGGAGTAAGTGCTTCTGTTATGGAGTGCAAGGCAATCACGGATGCGCGTGCCTTTTTCTCACAGTTCGCTGTAAACGGGCAACCTTCATTGGTCCAATCCCATGGATCTGTTGCAAATCTTCTGCTGATTCAAGTACATGGGCTTTTCGGTAGGCGATAATTCTGCTTGCGAGGGACGTGCCGATCCCTTCGAGCAACATGAGTTCCTCTTTCGTCGCGTGCTGCAAATCGACTCTCCAAGGTTGTACAAGAATGTTTGGAGCTGATGGAGTAGTCTCAGTACAGAGCAACCAACAGGACAGCAAGAATAGAATCGCAATGAGTGTACGAGTACCAACAAGATTCGAAGCGGAATTTTGGATACAACTTATTCCTTCGCTGGAAGCGTACGTTCCCCTAAGGGTTCCCTGAGCTTCCTCCGAATCCCGACGAGGCGCTGGAGTAGTTTCCGTGGCTTCCCGCGACTTGAAACCAATGCTGCAGTAGGGAGTTGCGGGTTTTCGTGGTCGAATAAATCTGTCCATATCACTGATTCAACGTGGGGTTTACTTAACGCAATAAAGAACATCCTTTTAGCCCATTGCTGTTGGTTTTCTTCCGTCCAAGGTCGTTTCCACCAACCCCCACGCTCATCTATTATCTCAGAAGGAACACCTAGAGCTGAAACAATAAGCGGAATTTCGGTCAAAAAGAATCTGTCGAGTAAGGCGCTGTAATTCATGAGATCTCGCGTGGCTCGACCTCCACCTTGACCCCCTAGAATTTGTATTCCTACCGCGTCTAGTCTGATCCCCTCTTGCTGCAACCGATTCAGGAAGAGGAGCATATTGACCGCATCTGAATCATGGGACACAAACTCAGAAAAAGGGTCAGAGAACTCTATCATGACGCGGGCATCTCGGCGTGTTTGACGAACGACGAGTGCAGCAGTCCGGATCAGATCGACCATACTCCCTACTGAAAGCCGTACGAACTCGTTGGTGTTTATTCCAGTAGTAAGATTCCAAAATGAGACTGCGCCACCATATCGGTGAATCACTCGTTCTACAAAATCGTAACACCTGTTTTTGAACTCGGCATAATCGTGTTCCCACGCTCGTGCCCACTTGGGAATCGCATCTTCACGTGAAAAATCAAGAATTGGACCTGCAATAATATTTTTGTGATTTGTATGTGCCCATTTCACCCATTGGTCTGTTGGCCCCCAGTTGAACACGCCATGTTCTGGTTCGATCTCATTCCAAGCGATCGGGACTGAGACGATATCCATATTTGTTTTAACGAGATCACGAAGGGGTTGATCAAAACGCTCTGGATTCACCCGAACACCAAGCGTTGAGGAAGAAGCACGTTTATGTGCATATCTGCGGGAGAACAAAAGATCTGCATGTGCGAGGGCTAAATGCTCCGTTGCTTCAATGGCGTAGCGAAGTGCCTTGTGTGAGAGTTCAAAGATTTCTTCCTCGTCAACACTCACGAGAGCGGTCGTAAAAAGCGACCTCGCTTGTTCCCATTTCATTGTCGCTGCGTGCCCATCGCTGAGGTCAAACATCACCCACTCTTCGCACTTATCGAGAAACAGTTTGATGCGATAGCGAGCTAACTCAAGGGGAAGAATGTATGGCTCAGGACTATTTGGCAAAATGGTCGTTTGAAGCATCAAACGGCCTGCTTTTCCAGCATCATAAAGAAGGCAGAGGGCAAAAGAGGTGTGTCCAGTAGCCTCAGCTTCGATCACCCCGTCTTTGATCTCGATTTTGCTCGGGACGATCTGGTTGTCACGCACGATGAGATGCGCGTTGATTACTTGAGATGCGACGAGGTTTGATGGTCTAATTTTGAACCGCAACATAGAAGAATTTGTATTGTACGCAACCGAAACGATCATGTCTGAGTACAATCCCGATATGAACACAATTCAATCAGCTGTCTACCAAACCGATCTCCCCTTCCCATCGAGAAGACAGGGAAAAGTACGAGATATCTACCAAATCCCAGCCTCAGATGGGCAAGCAGCCTCTGTTCTGATTATCGCGAGCGACCGAATCAGCGCTTTTGATGTTGTCATGCCAACACCTGTCCCTAGCAAGGGTCGAGAACTGACTACAGTGAGTTGCAAATGGTTTGATTTCATACGAGACCTCGACCTCATCGAAGATCATTTAATCGCAACCGAACCAGCAGACGTACCAGGTTTAGATCCAGAGTATTTTGCAGATTGCCAAGGGCGAATGATGCTTGGCAGAGCGTGCGAAGTGATTCCGATTGAATGTGTTGTTCGAGGGTACCTTGCTGGAAGTGGTTGGAAAGAGTATCAACGAAACGGAACCGTTTGTGGGATCTCACTTCCTGAAGGATTGCAGTTATCTAGCAAACTTCCTGAGCCAATTTTCACGCCATCGACCAAAGCGGATGAAGGCCATGACGAGAACATAGATTTTGATACAGCCTGCCAAGTTGCAGGACAAGAAGTGATGGAACGGCTTCGCGATGTTTCGCTCAAGATTTACACAGCGGCTTCTGAGTATGCTGCAAAACGCGGCATCATTCTTGCTGATACAAAGTTTGAGTTTGGATATGCCCTTGATGCGAATAATGAACGCACTGACGAAATTTTACTGATCGATGAAGTCCTCACACCAGACAGTTCTCGGTTTTGGCCTGCAGACGATTATGAAGTTGGTCGCGAGCAAGACAGTTTCGACAAACAATACGTACGAAATTGGCTTCAAGAACTCGTCGACCGTGGCGAATGGGACAAAACTCCACCCGGTCCAACGTTACCAGAGAACATCATCAACAATACGCTTGCAAAATACCGCGACGCCGCTTCTCGATTGTTCGACTAAATACACCCCCCCCTCGAACCCTTAGGTTAGTGTTTTGTGAAATCGGTAAAAAATAGAAAGAACCGAACTCGGGGCTAGTTTTCTGCTGCTTGGACGGTGTTTCGCAAAAGCATTGCGACAGTCATTGGACCTACGCCCCCTGGAACGGGAGTAATGTGGCTAGCAACTTGAGATACTCCGGTGAAATCGACATCACCGACTGTTTTCTTTTTACCATCATCGCCAACAATTCGGTTGATGCCTACATCGACGACAACAGCGCCTTCTTTGACGACACCAGCGCCGACGAGATTTGGAACGCCTGCTGCAGTAACCAAAATATCCGCAGATTTCGTAAGTTCATCGTGGTTCGTGGTGTACTCATTCGTAGAAATTACCGTCGCCTCTGCTTGCATCAGCAAAACGGCGACTGGTTTTCCAACGATTGTACTCGCCCCAACACACACTGCCCTGCTCCCCTTCAATTCAATACCAGTGGATTCGATAATCTCCATGACAGCAAGAGCCGTACAGGGCACAAGACTTCGTCTCCCAAAGACAATGTTGCCGATATTTGCAGGATTCACACCTTCTACATCTTTGTGTGGTGCGATCATTGATTGGATCACATCGGTTTGGACATGCTCTGGCAAGGGCATTTGCACCATAATCGCAGTCACATGTGGATCACTGTTTAACTGTTGGACAAGTTCCTCCACTTCGGAATGTGTCGCATGTGCAGGTAACTGATGCAAGGTGTACGCAATCCCTACCTTCGCACATGCTTTTGCTTGATTTTTAGCATACAAGGCTGCACCTTGGTCATTGCCAACGAGCACAGCGTCAAGGCTCACCCGTCTATCGAGCGCAGCAACTCGCAGAGCCAAATCCTCTTTGACGTGGTTCGCTAGGGCGACACCATCAATTATTGTTGCAGTTGCCATGAGCAGGAAGCATAACAGCGATACAATACAAATATGAGCACCGAAGTAACTTTCTTAGCAATTGCTGTGGGCAACACCAGAACCACGCTTGCCGCAATCACGTGTGGGGAAATTTCAACGCAATCTTCTTTTCCTTCGAATGAAACTGCAGATATTGTGGATACTGCCCTCTCATATTGGTCTGAACTTGATGCAGAAGTCGGGCAAATCGTGATGGCTGCAAGCAACGAAGATGCGAGCAAGGCAATTGCAGATGCGCTTGCAGACCAAACCTCGAGAGATATTTGGCACATTGGTGATGACCTCCCCGCACCAATTGGTCAACATCTTGACCCAGAAACTATTACCGGAATAGACAGACTTCTTAATGCAGCCGCTGCATGGGACATGCACAAACAAGCGTGTGTCGTTGTCGATGCAGGCACTTGTGTAACAGTTGATTTTGTAGATGGTGAGGGAACATACCACGGGGGTGGCATCGCACCTGGCGCACAAACGCAGCTCGATGCTATGCACCAAAACACGAGTGCCTTACCAGACGTAACGTTTGAAGCCCCCCTGAAAGAAGCGTTTGGGAAAAACACAGCGCAAGCAATGTTGCAAGGAGTCTTCCATGGCATTCGTGGGATGGTGCGGCAACTGAGTGAACAATACGCCATTCGTTACGGCGCGTATCCCATAGTGATTGCAACAGGTGGTGACGCGATGGTACTCTTCGATGATGATGAACTCATTGAGCGGATTGTCCCAGATTTGCAACTCCTTGGAATGATCGCCGCTGTTCGGCACATGGTCACCCCAGAAGAAGCTGACGCATCCACTCCCGATGATTGATTGCCTCTGGTCTTTGCAAACACCTAGAATGATGGGGGCAATTGCAATTTGCCAACTTGAAGGGGATGTTGATCGAGCGCTCGAACAGATTACACAGAGAAAGAATTGGAAGATCGGCAA
>JASMLY010000084.1 GCA_030748455.1 Phycisphaerales bacterium
TTGCACCATTCAAATTGCAGGGAGTGATCAATATGGAAACATCGTCGCGGGTATCGATCTTATCCGACGTGACATGCTTGATGCGAGCAAAGATGTGTTTCGTGGAGCAGGAATTACAAATCCACTTGTCACCGCTAGCGATGGGAGCAAAATTGGAAAGACTGAAACAGGCGCGATTTGGTTAACTGAAGATCGGACAAGTCCGTATGCATTCCACCAATATTGGCTCAACGTTTCCGATGAAGATGCGGGTACATTCTTACGCTGGTTTACATTTCTCGATCAGCCCACGATCGAGTCAATAGAGAAAGAACATAACGAAGCCCCACATCAACGTGCAGCTCAACACGCACTTGCTGATGCTATGACAGAGATTTTCCATGGTCCCGAAAACGTCAGGTGTTGTAATGAAGCAGCGAAGGCGTTGTTCGGGGGAGATATCAAATCCCTCGATGCACAGATGCTTCTTGAGGTTTTTGCAGAAGTTCCGGCATGCGAATTTGCAAAAGATTCTTTAGGAACAGAGGTTGCTTCTCTCGTTGCCCTGTTGCCACAAACGGATCTTTGCAAAAGTAAACGCGAAGCGCGTGAGTTTTTGAAAAACGGGTCAGTATCTATCAATGGTGAAAAACTCAGTGGTGATGCGGCAATCGAACGAGTACTCACAACAGAAGATTTGTTGCACGGTTCAACAATACTGCTAAAGCGTGGGAAAAAATCTTGGTACGCCTTGAAGTGGCAATAACTACTCTGTTGTTGTTCGAACGTGTAGTGGTTCAATGATAAGTTCAATATCGAGGATTGAAGGGTCTTCAATCACCGGCGTAACTTCTGATCCTTCACCATCCTCATTTATGGCCAAGAACGATGCGATGTTCTTGCGTTCGATGCCTTGCTCTAACTCTCGTGAGGCGAGCCTGACAACTGCAAACACATTCGCAGTACCGTTGTTAATTTGATCAATGATCTCAGCGTCTGCTTCGACTGTAATGTTGGAGAGAATCTTTCTCGGTAACTCAATTGTGTAACTGCTGTAATCTTCTGAGGGACCCGCGATCAGTATTCGCACTTGTGGAATCTCGGTTTTTGCAGTATTTGACTGTATTTTAAAGGAAATTGAAACGGTGCTAGGGGAGACAGACACGTTTGGTATATCTAGGGGTGAGGGTAGCCTGACACTTGCGTCTTTGGTTTGAACAACGCCGTGTTTCAGTTGCGCAAGTTCGTTAGGTGTGAGCGTTGCTGTAACTTTGATTGCCTCTGGTAATGTGTCTCGAATCGAACTGGGTATGAGTAGGGTTACTGTCGCAGGGTCAACAGTGATGTCACCACTAATCTGCACATCATTGAGGACGGGGACGACGGCAGCCTCTACGGAAACCATCGATTGAACATTGAGTGTGACGGACTTTGGCTCGCTTCCTGTGATCTGGATTCCCGTTTCACGGATCGCATCGATTTCTGCAATGCGAGACGCTAAGTCAATTTGCGGAGTACCGCTTGTTGTCGGGACCGCGATCGTGAGCCCCTCGGAACATGCGTCCTTCGCTGCTCTTAAGCCTGAACGAGAGCCATGAAACGTAACTTCTGCAGTTGTCGAATCGGGAGAGATCGTGCTGTTTGACCCTTCTGGGGGAGTAAAATGCAACTTGATAGGGAAGCTCGTGTCAGATTTGGTGTTCCCAGCTGCCCAAAGCCACACCATCACAGTAAGAATAACAACGAAAATATACGTGAGTGTGTTATCAGTTTTTTTCATTCTGAAGACTCCGCATTGAGATGTGTGGTTGGAATCGAGTCTTCAGATTTTCGCTCTTCAACAGAAGGAACTTCTTCTTGTTTTCGCTCTAGCCTAATTGACAACTCATGTTCGAGTTCATCTCGGTCTATGACTGTCAAGATGCCATGATCCGCAAGAGAAATGCGACCGGTTTGTTCACTTACGATCACAATAAGCGCATCGCATCGCATTGACAATCCAACTGCTGCGCGATGTCGTGATCCTAAATCGGCAGGGAGTTTTACGGATTCATCTGCAAGAGGGAATTGTGATGAAGCTCGCAGCACACGATCGCCACGAACCACAACGCCTAGATCATGTAGAGGGTTGTTTGGCCAAAAGATAGAAGTGACTAACTGTTCACTGACTTGGGCATCAAGTTCTTGCCCACCGACAGTATGATCGGCAGTACTATTTTCTCGTTCAATTGCGATGAGTCCACCAAATTGATTTCTACTAATGTACGCACACGATGCACTGATTGCAGTAATTGTTGAAGTACCAACAGAAGATGAACTACGCAAACGTGCGATGAGGCCAGTTTGACCAATTCGAATTGCGGCCTGTCGCAACTCTGGCTGAAAAATAATGATGAGCAAAAGAAAAACGTACGTGGCGAATTGTTCTGCAAAAAAGTTTAGGCGTTCAAAATATCCCGATGTGTTTGCGAGTGTGATCAAAATAGCAAGGGGTGCGAAGAGTACGATCAGCCCTCGAATGACACCACCACCACGTGTGCCTTGCAAGAATCTCAGTGCAAAAAAGACACATACACCAATGACGAGTAACTCAGCAATTGTCTCAAAAACGTCGTAACCAAAAATAGACCAGCTCATATGCACTCAAAGTATACGCGGATACCGTAGGATTCTCATCTATGGCACGATTTGGAAGTTCACAAGGCGTCTCTCGCCCAACGGGGCGATGCGCGGCAACTAGCGAAGAAATCCCTCATGCGACCCTAGCAATCGCAGCGCTTTGTGAGCGAGAGGAGGATGAGGGATTCGACCGTTTCGACTTCAGCATTGAGGCTTGGGAGCGAGGAGAACGACCAGATCGCTTGTTTAGCCATTGGCGGTATATCACCCCTGAGGAGGGTAAAAAGCCCGATATTGTCATTGATGAGGCCGTTCTCGTTGATCTATTCGAGCGTCTCGAAGGGGATGAACGACCTCAGAGAATCGCGTTTCGGTACATCCTTGCCCTTGTGCTTTTGCGTAAACGGAAGCTAAAACTCGTTGGTCGAGAAGAAGCTGCAACGGGGGAAATCTGGCTATTACGATGGTCTGGGACGGATGGCGAGCCAGCAAAAGTTCACAATCCAGGGATACAAGAAGACGAAATTCATGGACTTTCTGACCAATTGAGCGATTTATTGCAGGGTGACATCTGATGATCCGAGTTTTTCTGTGTTGTTGCTTTTTCGCAATTTCTGCCTGTGCCCCAAGGGGAGCGCGTATTGTAAAAGAAGACACCATCCCTCAGGCGGACATCCTACAAGCCCAAATCGAACGGACAAAGTACTTTGGAGCATTGGTAGGGAGGGGAGTCATTGAGTTCCACTGGGTTGATGAGGATGGTGCACATCGCGCTCAAGGAGATTTTGATTTTTGGAAATCAGGTAGCGCACTATCCCTCCGAATATCAAAAGGAAGCGAACCGTTGATGTGGATTGGAGGGGATGCGCATAATCACTGGATGTTCGACATGCTCGATGAAGAATCAAAACTTCTGATCAATCAAGAAGACGTAACACTTTCCGAAATCGAACACACGCTTGTGTTACTCGGATTAACACCATTGCCAAGTGGAGAGACTACGACACATCAAGGCATCGTGTCAGTGAAAGCGAACGGGGAAACCTGGCAGGCGACGTATGATCCAATCTCTCATCGTCCTCTACGAATCGAACTGAAAAATGACAAACAGCAAACCACTGCAATGCATCGCAGCGGATTGAAGGTCGAACTTGTTGGAAAGAACAGACTTCGCTGGCCTGCCTCAGGGAAGTTAATTGATATCGTAAGTACAACATCAGATGCAGAAATAAAAATAGATTTTGCTTGGCTTTCTACTGATACGAGTCAAGAGAGAATGGATCGGGTATTTGACGTTGAGTTTTTGCAAAAAGCACTGAAGCCACGTAGGGTTGAGGGTTCTTTACGATGATTGCTTCTGTGCTTGCAAGCCTGCTTGTGGCACAACAGTTGGTCTCCACGAGTAACAACGTGGGGGTTTGGTTTGTTCATGATCGTCCACCCGGTTCGACTGGTGCACTCTATGAAATTTGCCAACGAATAGATGAATCCAACTACCAAGTGGTGATTCCTTTGTCTAAAAGACCCATAGCACTCGCTGTGCACGATACAACGTTATGGTTTGTTGGCGGCGAGACACCTCCAGTGTTGTATCGAGCTCGGTTACATGAAAATCGAGCAACAGGTGATTTGAGAACAGACCCTCGTGGCAGAGCCTCTGCAGTCACAACGATCGATATTGAAGGAAGGGTGCAGGATCTCATTATCCTGAATAACGACCCAGTTCTTGTTGTAGAGCAAGATGGATTGCAGTGTTATTCGCTCGATGGAAAACCGATTACCCCGAAGGTACATGGGCACATTGGTGCCTGTAGTACCCAAGAAGAGAAGCTGCGCCTCGCCCTTCAAGAGGAGCAGCAGATTACGGTACACACGTACCAAGATCACGCTTGGAACGTTGGTGACCAGTTTTCCATCGATGGGAAACTCCAAGATTTTTTTACGTTTGATGATTGGCCCGTAGTGATCTCTTCCAAGAATGGTGTAGTTTCCTTCATTGGCGTACAACAAGGAACGCCTGTGACGTTTGCCACGTTTCCTGAACCTGCTGGGAGGTGGGCTGTTGTAGGTCATGATTCAGGAATTCAAGTTATTGGGGTTGAGCGAAATGGAACAACGACAGCGATGGAAATTGGTTGGCCATCTGGTCAAGTCTCGAGCCCGAGAGTTCTTACAAAACAATATGGAAGTGCGAGACCGCTTGAATTGACCCTCATGATCGTAACCTCTGTCATCCTTTTTATAGTTCTGACACTGATCATTCGTGGGAACGCAAAAAAATCGCAAAAAAACGGCAGTTAGAGATCCGTATGGGTCGATATCTGGGATGTGATCTCGCACGGAAGCGAGTTCAGTTTGTCTAGATGCTCAGTTTTACATGTTGAGCAACACCAGAGGATGTACGTGAAAGACAAATCGCCACACGCGACGAAACACAGGTACAAACGTCAAGTTCTGAAACTTGCGGAGCGTAGATGCGCAAGCAAACGATAAATCGAGCTGTTGTCATAGGCATTGGGATATGCCTCACTGCCACGATCCTTTGGTTTAGCAAGGGGGGGCAGGTGGAAGAAACTGAACGTACAGATTCTTTTGCACTTGTTGAAGTAGAACCCGAGGAATCAATTTGGGGCAAGATGGTTCCAAAATCAATAACCGAGCAGAAAAACGATCGCAGGCTTGCCCTGCAAAGTGAATTGGCACTGTTGATCGAGGGGCTTCAAGGGGTTTCGACGGCACAGGTTGTCCTCTCTCTACAAGAGAGCAAGGGACTTGGTCATCGATATATTCCAACAACGGCGTGTGTGACGATTACGCCTGCGTCACACACAGAACTCACAACTGCGGAGATCAAAACCATCACCCGCCTCGTTTCAAGTGGTGTCGCAGGGCTTCATGAAGAGGATGTAACAATTGTTGATAACAGAGACGGTTTGATTTGTACTGGCCAAGACATTCCTATTTTGCCTAAGCAGATGAACCAAGCAACGATTCGAACAAATGTTGAAGAGGCTTTGGGATTGAAAGTTGCGACTGTGAACGTTGAAATGATTTCTCCTCCTGAGGGTGAACTCTTCATCCCATGGTTGGACAATAAAAAACCCGTCGTTCGCCTTACTCTTCCGAGATCTTGGGTAACATGGCGAGCAGAAGAGGTTGGGGATGTACAAACAGTCCTTGAAAATATTTCTCACATAGCCCAAACAGCAGCCGCTGGTTCATTTGTAGAAATTTCAATCATTCACGACAACGTTGCGTACCCAGGTGATGCTGGTACAGTTGAATCATCAAGTAAGCAATGGGCAATGGTTTGTGGGCTTTTTGCATTACTTCTTTCAGGCATGACTGTAAGAAGGCGAAAGCGAGAAATCGGAGAAAACCAAGAGCCCAATAGGAACGTGCAGCAAGAGGCACAGTACATTTTGTCTCTACACCATCAAGATGCGAAGGTAGCAATCGATTCACTTCAAGGTTCACGGAGGCGATATGTTCTTGAGGCAATCGCTCAATCGGAAGTGGTTCCGATCATTGAGGTGCCAGCGAGGTGTTCCGCCTCGAGTGTCATGGTCGAGTGCGGTTGATTCCCGAGTAAATGACACGTAATGTAAACAAAAGTATAGTTATTCGGCGAATGTAGAGCGTGTCATCATGAGCTCTAGTGTTTGACAGACAATATCGATTTCTCGTTTTGTTAATGAAGTAAAAAACGGGAGTGCAAGGGTTCGGGACGAAATGGATTCAGCGACAGGGCAACGGGGTGCGTTGGTCAATTGTTTTGCAACTGGTGGCAGCGTGTGTACAGGTCTAAAATAATCTGCTGCACCAATTTCATGCCGATGTAGTCCTCGAATAATGTGATCTCGGTCTTCTTCATTAAAACGATCGCTTATGCGAATCACGTAACCATCCCAACTCATTCGAATACGGCCGTCAATCGTTGGGCACATCACGTCTGCCAATCCCCCAAGCCTTCGAGTGTACCAATCGGCTACTTGGCTCCTGCGTTGCATGATTTCTTCCATGCGTTTCATCTGTGTTGCACCTACAGCTGCGTGCACCTCGCTCAACCGAAAACTGTGCCCTAAAGAAACCATTCTCTCATCGGTGCGAATTTGAGAGATCGCATCTTGGCCATGGAGCGGGTCATGAAGAAGGCCGTGGTTTCTCTGTGTTTTGCATGCCGAGGCGAGTGTATCATCATCTGTGACGATTACTCCCCCTTCAAGTGAGGTGAGTTGTGTTGTTGAATGAAATGCAAACACAGCAACTCTACCAAACGAACCAGTAGGTCGATCATGGATCAAACTGCCAACTGCTTGGCCAGCATCTTCGATCAGGGGGATCTCATGTTTCATTGCGGTTGACGCGATGGATTCGATGCCTGTTGGATTTCCAAAGATGTGTGTTGCAACAATTCCTTTTGTTTTATCAGTAATTTTACTTGCGATGTCTTCGTGGTCAGCGTTGAGTGATCGAGCGTCACAATCTGCAAAGACTGGTGTGGCCCCGAGCCGAAGGACACATGCAGTTGTTGATGGAGCATCGAACGTTGGGACGATGACCTCGTCACCTTCGCCAACTCCAAGCGATTCAAGTGCAGTTTGCATCGCACATGAAGCAGAGCACATCGCAATTGCGTGGGTGCCTGCAGCTTGCGAAGCAACCGCCTTTTCAAAACGAGTCGTCCAAGGACCAAGTGAGTGCATTTCTCCACGCAACGCGTCGGAAGCGGCAAGAATCTCTCGCTCTGTTATATCTGCACAGCTAAGTGGAATGTTTGTTGACAAAGTATGTTCCTACGGTGTGGTTGTGGCAGCAGTAAGTGCTTGGTCAGTCATGCCCATCCGGCGGAGATACAACCACGCAGCCTGCGTTTCGAGTGAACTTCCGATTGATGCACCACTTGCAGCGATCAGGCCTAGCAACCGTTGGTCGCTTTCAGAGAGCGCCTCAGTGCCACGGGCAGTGAGGAGCAGTGCCATTGCATCTGGTGGAGCAACACCTATACGGCGAATCGCACCTGCTTCTTTAAGAAGCGGTGCATCTCCTCGGTGTTGCAGCATCGCGAGAAGCATAAGTTCCTGTTGTTGGCTATCGTCCTCAACTGAGCGAAGGAGTTCCCACGCCTGCTCTGGCTTGGTTTTGATTAACGCATCGAACGCAACGACAGCGATGTCCCGCCTTCTGGCAGTAATCTCTTCATCACCATTGGGGAGCATTGAGAGTGTTGTATAGAACTGTTGAGCGAGTTGCGGAGGTAAATCTTGGGCAGTACGGAACGCCCATTCTATTGATTGTGAGTGACCACGATTCACCAAGTCGATGAGGGAATCGATGAATCCCTCTTGGTGTAGGGAATCGCTTGTGTCTATGCTGCCGATGAGATGCAACGTATGTGGTAAACCATCGTCAGCCTCTATTTGTAATAAAGATCGAGTTGAATCATCGAGCAAAACACCAGCTTCCATCAACATCAGTACATAGCGAACCTGTTCAAGTTTAGAAGGGCTTGCAGGAATTGCATTTCTCCAAAAATCCATTCCAACCTGAGGTGCTGTCCGAAGGAGCGTACTTAGCGTGCTCCGCATCTGGACATCAGTAAGCCGATAGGTGGGTGATTCAAGCAATGTCTTGAGCCACTCTGTACTTGAGGGTAATCCGTACCGCTCAATAAGTTGCAATGTTTGTGTTAGTGCGATTCTTCTCTCTCTGGTTGTAGCACGTCTGAACCGGTTTGTGACATCGGTGATTGATTTTGAATCTTCAGAGAGCAACGATGCAATTGTTGCTAAACCTAAATCAGAGTTATTGATGAGCTGTTCGATAGTTTCTGCATTTGGTTCAAACCCTTTAGAACGTAAATCTGCGAGGAGCAATAGGGTAGGAGCAGGTTCGAGCAATGACCATTCGAGTAACGATTGCATATCTTCCACAGTGAGCAATTGATCACGGAGTGCAAGCAGAACGAGTTGTTCCCTTGCTAAGGGTGCAACTTGTTGAATGAGCCAAGGGTCAACCATCCCGTTCTCGCTGAGTTCAGCAAGGCCCAGAACAGCGTGCACTTGGACTGACCAGTCGTTGTGTTGGGCTAACTTGTAGAAAAATGGTTTGAGTGTTGGATCGTGAAGATTTCGAAGTGCACCGAGGTTCGCTAAGTGTTCACCAGTACGCTGGAATTGCGTTGCAGATGAGAGTTTTCTAAGCGCAGCTTTTGTGTAATCGCTGTTCATGCCCGCAAATGAAAATGCAGACATCCCGCAAAAAACAAGCGAAATCGATACAGCGTGTTTTCCTAAGAAACCCATATATGTAGAGTGTAACGCACAAATAAGGCGTCTGGTGGGAGAGACAGTACGACCGCATCCTTTCAGTCGCACTGTTACCCATGATCGACGCTAGACTCATTCCATTGCCGACCGTTTTACCCTGCGCCACTTACTCGTTTGCGCTTGAGCGAATTGCCCAAGTAAGTTGATCGAGCAGTTCTCGCAAGGTAATCTCCTCTTCTCCAACTCGAACAGTTCCTTCAGTGTTGGAGGTTCGTTCAAGCCGCTTTTCGATCCTTCGTGACGCTGCGTGAACGGTTGAATGATTTTTTCTGCCAAGAGCAGAAGCAAGTTCAGGGAAACTCAATGGTGTAAGTGATCTCCCTAGGTATGCAGCAAGACTTCTAGCAAAAACAACACGTGTCGATCTTGTGTTTCCAAGAAAGTCCTCTACAGAAACCCCAAGACGTTTGCAAGTAATTGCAACCACATCTTTCATTCGGATCGGATGAGATGTGGGTGGTGTTGCACGGAGTACACGCTCAACATCATCTATACCAACAATGTTTTTGTGTTCCGTAGCCAAAAATTGAACAGCAGCAGTGATTCTTGTAACTGCGCCTTCGACTTCTCTGACTGACCCGACCGCTTGGCTAGAGAGTCTTTCAATTGCAGCAGGGGTCATTGAAATTCCGCGATTGCTCAACAAACGTTCGATAATTGTGTGTCGTGTATCTCGGTCAGGCCGGCCAATTTCAACAACCATCCCAGCAACAAAGCGGTTCGCTAAAGCACGGTTGAGTCGCCTGATCCGCTGTGGATCTTCGTCAGAAGCAAGTGCGAGTCGCGCCCCGCGTAAGCCAGCAGAATCAAGCGTATGGAGTAGTTCATCTTGCGTCTTGGTTTTACTCGCAACGAAATGAATGTCGTCTATGGCGAGTAAATCAAGTTTGCGATATCGATTCCTGAATCGTTGGAAATCTCCAGCCCTTGAACTCGCGATAAACTCGTTTGTAAACTGCTCAGCAGTTACAAACCGGACTCTCCCTGGTGCGGTTTTTGCAGCTTCTTTGCAGATTGCTTGAAGGAGGTGTGTTTTTCCTACTCCACACGCCCCGTGCACAAACAGAGGCGAAATGGTAGTTCCATCTTGGAGCAGTTGTTTCGCCGCAGACCAAGCGAGCCTATTGCATGATCCGACCACAAACTCATCAAAACTTCGTAATCTTCGAGATGATTTTTTTCTCGCTGCAGGTTTTGGATGGTGGTGGCTAGGCTCGCATTGTGTTGGGGGTTGTTGCGTCGCTGTTTGTATCGAAACACTTGTAGTTCGACCAAACGCCTCGGTAGCGGCATCTTCAATGACAGCAGCAAATCTCTGTTCGATCCATCTTGCTGCAAAGGGGGTTGCTGCCAAAATTTCAACGCCCTGTTCAGTGCAATTCATTTGAGTTTCAGAAAACCACATTCGGTATGGCCGTTTCCCAAGAGATTTCGTTAATTGATCTCGAAGTAGTTGTTCAGTTTCTGAAAAAGATCGGGACATTGAAGGTGGAGGCATCGCGCAGTCGCAAAGCAATAGGAAACTTGGCGACGAGAGTACAAGTGAAAAAAGTTGTAATTGGGTCCTTCCGACATCCGCCCCTCCGATGGTTTTTGGATTGCCGTCATACCGACAAACTTGTGACCATCTTGATCGGTTCACTCATCCTTGAGTGATATGCGAAGCGTACAACAAATGAAACTTCTTGCAAGAGTACTTGCTTTGCAAAAATTATATTTTGCAATTCAGATGTGCGTAAGTCCTGTAATTTCCTAGGTCAATGAGCGCAAAAGAAAAATAATTTTCACGAAAATGCAATTTGTCAATAACCTGTGGAAAACTTCAGGAGAGTGGACAAAAGAGCGCAATTCTGTTTGCGGTTTCTCTAAAATTACACTTTTTGTAGAGCTGTATTGCAGGCGTATTGTCGCGGTCGACAGCGAGAGAAATTTTGTCGCATCCTCTGTTCATCGCTAAAGTTATAGCATTCCGTAATCCACTGAGAGCAACTTTTTGGTTTCTCATTTCAGGAAATATGCCAAGGTAGGCAAGCTCGAATGCGTGGCTATTTTCCACTGTATTGAGAAATATGACACCAGCATTGGTGTTTTCTTTGCGAATGACAAACCAATGAGATGGATCGTGATCGCCAACCCCACGATGGCTCGCAAGTACGTCAGCGATGTTTCGCGTACCGAGGATCTTAGGGCAATCAAGGGAACCAACATAGGTTCGCGAAAGCATGACACAGAGCTCCTCGTCTGTGAAATGAGTCGATTCGATGAGCAGGATAGATGGGTGTGGTGGTATGCGTTCGTAGGCCGATTTGTCCAAATCCATATAGGAAAGTGTGGCAAGTTCGTTGAAACCCGCCGCTTTCAAGAGTGTTTGTGAAGAACTATTCAGCGGCTCTAGGATTGCATGTGCCGTAGCGATCCCCCTTCGTCCCATCTCAGCTTTCGCTTCAAGAATGACCTCGATGAGCGATGAGGCCGTTGCGTTTGTAGGTGTGGAAGGTACAAACGTCGCAACAGATCCTGCCCCTTCGGTAACGAGAATGACCCCATCATCCAAATCACCCCAAAATGAATATGGCACTGGTCGATTCCTGAGCCGTTCGAGGAATTGAGCTGCTTGGTTGGCTGGGCAATCAAGCAGCATCGTGGCTGCATCGAGGTGTTTTTTGTATGGAATTTGCATTGTTTTACGATTCGCATTCTATTGCAGGATGTGCGGTGAGGGTCGCAAAGTGCTAGAATCCACAGTTGGAGATTCTTATGCGATTTGCGATTTCATCACTCTTGGTTTTTCTCATGGCATTTTTTGCAGTGTGCTCTTTTGACTCATCGGCGAGTGCCTATCCAAAGGCGACCGACCACGCTCAACGGTGGCAGTTAACGTTTGATACGACAGGGTTGCGGTTTTACCGCGATCTTCGTACAGGTCACGGCTATTGGGTCATGGTCTACGAAGTGACAAACGAAACGAGAAGTGATCAACATTGGGTACCAAGTTTTACGTTGGTGACGGATCAGGGTGAGATGCTCGATGCTGGCAATGATGTGCCTCGCAGAATCCATACAGATATTCTTGATACATTTGGAGATCCCTTGCTGCAGATGCAATCTGAAGTACGCAGTGCACTCCACCGTGGTGAGGAAAATGCCATACGTGGTCTTGTTGTGTGGAAAGCGAAAAACGAAGATGCTCGGAGCCTTCAAGTGTTTGTCAGTGGCGTGAGTGGTGACACGGCAAAAGTTCGTAACCCCATCAGTGGAGAAGAAGTAGTATTGCACCGTGAGTTGCAACTTTCATGGGTTGTTCCAGGTGCGTTGACTGGTGACCTCAAGCCCTTGCCCAGACGTGAGGTGGGCGGTGGAGTTTCTGTGCGACGCCTTTCCAACGAGGAAGTCGAAGCGGCTGCTGAGGACCAAGTCTACAGGCGGTGGGTTTTTCGCTAGAAACAGCGGTTTTTGTTGCCACTCTCATGAGATTCGTGACTTGCCCTTATCAGAGAGATTGCTACAATATGGGGTCCCCCCAAGGAGGTTCTTGGGGTTTGGTTTGAAGTGTAAAGGAGCGTAGCTATGGCCCATAAAAAGAGTGGTGGTTCTTCAAAGAACGGACGCGATTCAAATCCTCAATACCGAGGCATCAAACTTTTCGCTGGTCAATCTGCGAAAGCTGGCTCAATCATCGTGCGTCAATGTGGCACCAAGTTTAAGGCTGGGTATCTCGTACGGCGTGGGAACGATGACACGTTATTTGCAACTGAGCCTGGCAAAGTACGGTTTCGTGGCCGGTATGTTGACGTGATTCCTTCAGACGATTCAATCCCGCAGTACACAGCGGTTGGGTAAACCAAAGGTGCACACATGTTAGTTGACAGGGCGAGAATCTTTGTCCGCAGCGGAAAAGGCGGCAATGGTTGCGTCAGTTTTCGTCGTGAAAAATTTGTTCCAAAAGGTGGCCCAAATGGCGGCGACGGGGGCGATGGGGGCGATGTTGTATTGGTTGGTGATGAGAGTTTAGATACATTGTTGACGTTGACGCATCGGCCGCATTATCGCGCTGAGCATGGGGAGCAGGGAAAAGGGAGCCAGATGCACGGTGCCAACGGTGCTGATTGCATCGTCAAAGTTCCTTTAGGGACGCTTGTGTACGATGAGGCGAGTGGAGATCTTGTTGCGGATGTTTCAGAAAACAACCAACGAATTGTCGTTGCAAAAGGGGGTAAAGGGGGGTTTGGGAATGAACATTTTAAGTCCGCTACAAATCAGGCACCTCGGGAGATCACACCTGGGGAACCCATTGAAGAACATACGCTTCGTCTTGAATTGAAATTGATTGCGGATATTGGTTTCGTGGGTCTACCCAATGCAGGAAAATCTACCCTTCTCTCAGCGGTTTCTGCGGCAAGGCCAAAGGTCGCTGAGTATCCCTTTACGACATTGCAGCCCCATCTAGGAATCGCTGAACTTGATGCAGGCCGCCGTCTTGTACTCGCTGACATTCCGGGACTGATCGCGGGAGCTGCAGATGGGGCAGGGTTAGGGCATCGATTCTTGCGTCATGTAGAGCGGACAGGGGTGTTGGTACACCTTATTGATGTACTGCCTGAAGATGGTTCTGATCCAATCGAAAATTATAAAACGATTCGAGGTGAATTAGAACGATATTCACCCGAACTTGCTTCAAAACAAGAGATGATTGTGTTTAACAAAATTGACTTGTTGCCCGAAGAGGCTACCCAAGAGCATATACGGGAGCTTGCGACTGCTCTTGGTGTAGAAAACCCGATTTCCTGTTCAGGGGCAACACACAAAGGTATCCGAGATGTCCTCGAACATTGCTGGTCCCTTGTTAACAAACAACCCGCTTCCGGCTGGTAAAGAACACACCTTTGGTGTGTTCTTTCATTTTTGGACAAATGTAAGAAAAATTCACACGCAGTGTGTTGTGTGGTCTATACTATGGTAGCCATAGTATAGGAGGCATATCATGCGAATCGAACGAGAATTGATGCGAGGGGCAGGACCTGTCGCGATTTTGAAACTGCTAAGTGCCAAGGAGCGATATGGCTATGAGCTTGTTTCGTCGCTCGAATCTGTGGGTGATGGTGCACTCGCTATGGGGCAATCCACCCTCTATCCAATGCTGTACAACCTTGAGGGTAAGGGGTTCGTACAATCAAAATGGAAAGAAGGGGAAAGTGGGAAGCAACGAAAATATTACACATTGACAGGCGATGGTAGGAATAAACTCGCTGCAGATACACAGCAATGGAAATCAGTGACCTCTGCGATGAAAGAACTCGGAGTTATTGCGCGAGCGCACAAACTAGGGGTTTGTTCATGTCGCTAAAAAATGAAGTTCGATCGTCAACACTGCCAACAGAAATACAAGAACTTATTCTTCGAGTCGTCAGGCGGACGAAGTTGCGGCCAAAAGAAAAAGCCGATGTGGCAAGGGAGTTGATCACACATTTTGAGGACGCTATCGAACAAGGTGGCACACCAACAGAAGCAATCGCAGCGTATGGAGATGAAAAAACAGCTGCATTACTTTTGCGAAAAGCATGCAAACGAAAACGCTGGTGGGTAGAAGTTTTGTTTGTACGAGCAACCAAATATGCTGCATGTGGATTTGGCTGTGTCGTACTGATCTATCTCGTCATGGTGTTCTTTGCGTTACAACGAGAGCCAACGATCGCTGTGGATTATGTTGCAAAATTGAATGAAACGGCCGCGGCAGTTCCAGAGAACGAACGAGCGTGGCCGATGTACCGCAAGGCTATTCTAGCGATCAACAAAACCCCCCAGCCAGAAGTAGAGATAGATGGTCGACCTGTTACACCTACTTGGGTTGATGGTGCGGGGTGGGATGTGTATGAGGAGTGGATTTTGTCACACCGCGAAACGTCGAATTTTATACGCGAGGGCGCGATGAAATCTGGCATGGGATTCATTACTAGCAATCAAATTGCAGAAGAAGATAAAGAGCTGTGGCCAGAACAATATGAACAGAATCAAGAACAATCGCAGCACCCAATTCTTACTATTTTGTTTCCACAACTTGGGGGATTGAGATCAATGGCGAGGTTATTACAATTTGACGCCTTTGATGCAGCATCGAAAGGGGAAAGCAAACGGTGTTTTGAAGATATTCAGGCAATGATCCGTCTTGGAAGACACACCCAAGAACATTCGACATTGATCAACGACCTTGTTGCCATGGCAATCTACAATACTGCATTCCAAACAACAGGGAAGATACTTGAAAAAGAACCTAAAGTTCTTTTACCAGAATTGAATGCACTGAAACAACTGCTTCTATCTTTAGATACGGAACTCGAAGTCCGATTTGATGGCGAGCGTATGTTCATTCTTGATTTGCTTCAACGGACGTATACTGATGATGGGAATGGAGATGGAAAACTTGTGCCTCGCAACATGGTTGAAATGATGTCCCTGCTGTATGAACCCTCCATCGCCTCGGACCCCACAGTATTTCTCGCTCCATTTGGTGATCTATTGATCGCTTCAAGAAAAGAAATGCTTGATCACTACGATTCGTATATTGCGTTGGTGGAAAAATATCGCAGCGTGCCATTGAATGAATGGGATGATGCAGTGTTGGAATGTAACCGGCAACTTGAGTCAAGAGTCGGTAATAGTTTTTTGAATAAATATTATTTTCTTGATCTTCTCATGCCGGTATTGGATCGGGCATTGCTCGCTGGAAAATATACAAAAGCGAGTAGAGATGGTTTGATTGCAACGATGTATGCAGTGGAAGCAAAGCAGGGAACAGGTTCATGGCCAACTGATCTTACATTGGCAGGAGTTGTTGATCCTTGGAGCGGCGAGCCATGGAGCATTACAACAATCGATTCTGCACCGAAGATTTATTCTATTGGTATAGATAAGGATGATGACAATGGAACGTACCACGACAAAGCGAAGGAGTGGCAGCCGGACTTTGCTGATATTCCAGATGGGGATTGGGTTGTTTGGCCAATACCAGAGTAAACTGCGTCCATGCCAATAGGAATACACGCTGAGAAACTCAAGGAACTACACCAGAAGGCACAAACATACGAAGCATATCTAGGTGACCAAGATCACGCTATTCCTTGGCGTGACAATGATGCGAGGACAACAATTACGCCAGAGCAACAAGCGATACTTCATGGCTTTGTCAGGAAGATGAACGTGCTTGTTTTGTCGGGAGTTTGGTGTGGAGATTGTTCTGCGCAGGGGCCAATGCTTGCAGCGATCGCGAATGAATCGGATTGTATTGATCTTCGATGGCTCGATCGTGATGCAAACCAAGAACTTGCAGAGCACCTTTCAATCAACGCAGGGCATCGTGTACCAACTGTGTTGTTTATGGCAGAAGATTATGAACCAGTGAGTGTGCTTGGTGATCGAACACTCACGCGCTACCGAGCAGTTGCAGCAAGACAGTTGGGAGCTGTGTGCGATATTCCCGGCGCTACAATTCCTGAAAATGAATACAACGACACAGTACAAGAGTGGTTGAATGAGTTTGAGAGGGTGCAGTTATTACTGAGACTTAGTCCGAGGCTTTCTCAGAAGCACGGCGATTGAATTCTCGCAGTAATTCGAACGCTTCCATAGGCGAAAGTGAATCGAGGTCGACCGATTTAAGTTCTTCCACGAGTGGATGAGGAACATACTCAGTAAACAAACCCATCTGTGGTTCTGAAGAAATATGACTTGTTGCTTCTTCACCTGCTTGTGCATTGTGAACAGTAAGCGTGTTGAGTACTTCATTTGCTCGATCGACAACTTGTTTCGGAACGCCAGCAATTTTTGCAACATGAATGCCGTAACTTCGATCGGTGCGTCCTTCTGCAATGCGATATAAAAATACGATGTCATCTTTCCATTCTCGAACAGTGACATGCAAGTTAGTAATGTTTGTGTCTCGATCGGCGAGTGTTGTCAGCTCGTGATAATGCGTTGCGAACAAAGTTCTACAGCCAACTTTCGAAAGTGATTCTGCTATCGCCCACGCGAGCGACAAGCCATCAAGCGTGCTCGTACCTCTGCCAATTTCATCGAGAATCACAAGGCTGTTTTTCGTTGCATTATTGAGGATATTTGCCGTTTCTACCATCTCGACCATGAATGTCGACTGGCCAGCATGGAGTTCGTCGTTTGCACCTACTCTTGTAAAAATACGATCTACCAACCCAATCGTTGCGGACTTCGCAGGTACAAAACTACCAGTGTGCGCAAGCAGCGTAATGATTGCAACTTGGCGAATATACGTCGACTTGCCTGCCATGTTTGGACCAGTGATGAGCGCAAGTGGTGCGTGTTGCAGGTCGCAGTCGTTTGGTACAAATGTATCTTGCAACAACCTGTCTAGAACAGGATGCCGCCCATCCTCAATCTCGAGTGTAGGCTCGTCAACGATTGTTGGTCGCACATACCCATACGTTGAAGCAACTTTGGCAAAACAAGCAAGCGTGTCAAGAGTTGCAATGACGTCTGCAAATCGGATGATCTCACCAATGCAAGATTGAACTTCATCACATAAATCTTTGAAGAGTTGTTGCTCTCGTTCAAGAGCGCGGGATTCTGCAGTAAGCACTTTGTTTTCGAAGACTTTTAACTCAGGAGTGATATACCGCTCGGCGTTTTTCAGGGTCTGCTTTCGAGTAAAATTATCTGGTACACGCTGCGCTTGCGCTTTTGAAACTTCGATGTAGTAGCCAAAGACTTTGTTGTACCCAACTTTCATTGTTCCGATGTTGGTTTCTTCAACAATTTTTGCTTGGTATTGCGAGAGCCAATTCCCCGCATCACGCTGAAGCGTTCGTGCTTCATCAAGTTCAGTATCAAAGCCATCGGCAAAGAGCCCGCCATCACGCATGTGCGCAGGAGGGCTTTCAATGCACATGGAAGTGATCGTGCTTGCTAGTGGTTTGAGTGCGAGCGAAAGTTGTGCAAGTTCAGTTTGATATTTTTCAAGAGTTTTTCCTTGCAAAGAAGTCGCGAGATCTTCACAGCCAAAGAGAGAATTACCAAGTGCAACAAGGTCTCGTGGTGTTACTCTTCGAGTTGCTACACGTCCTGTGATTCGTGCGACATCTTGCACTCTTTCGAGTTCTTCACTAACAGTCATGTGTAATTCGCGGTCGTTTTTGAAAGTCGCTACTACATCTTGGCGCTGTTCGATTGCGCTGCGGTCGGCAAGTGGTTCACACAGCCACCTTCGAAGTAAACGTTTTCCCATCGCGGTTTTGCAGTGCTGCATGACCCATAACAGGGAGCCATCGCTGGTATTTCCCCGAATTGTTTGTTCAATTTCTAAACTACGGATTGTTGTTGCATCAAGTGCGACGAACTGATCGGTTGTTCGAAGAATAGGTGGTTGCAAGTGTGCAAGGACATCTTTGTTTGCTTGTGTTACACCTAAGTACTCGAGAATTGCTCCTCCAACTCCAACGATCGGATGATGTTCATCAATTCCAAATCCAGCGAGTGTGGTAACTCTGAATTGTCTTTTCAGTAGTTCGGATCCTTCGTGGATATCAAAATGCCATGATGGTCGTTTTGTGAGCGAAATTGCTTGGTGTTCAACTTTCGAGATGAGTGCTTCGTCATCCTCAGGGACGATGACTTCAGCAACACCGAGTCGTTCAAGTGCATCTTCAATTCGATCGAATGTTGTGGTGTGTAACTCAAAAAGCCCTGTTGAAATTTCACAAACAGAGATGTACACGTTGTTTTCGTGTGTTTGTAAAGCGCACAAGAGATTTGTTTGGCTGTCTTGCAGGAGCGAATCATCAACAAGTGTTCCGGGGGTGACAATTCTTGTGACACCTCGTTCAACAACACCTTTTGCATCAGCGGGATCTTGTAGTTGTTCGCACACTGCTACACGAAACCCTTGTTCTACCATTCGTCGCATGTACCCTTCGGCTGCGTGGTGGGGGACACCTGCCATGTCAAGCCCGTTGCCGCGCTTCGTGAGCGTGAGCCCGATCGCATTTGAAACGGTTCGGGCGTCTTCATCGAACATTTCATAAAAATCACCCATCCGAAAGAATAACACGCATTCTGGATGTGCATCCTTAAAGCGACGATACTGTTGCATCGCTGGTGTCGACCAAGGATTGTTTGGGGCCTTACTCTTCTTCTTCGAGGCCGCCGATGATGGCGTCATAGACACTATTTTAGCGGTAAAACTCGTTACGGGCATGTCCTACATTGACCCACTATGCGAGGTACCACACCTAGCACCACGCCTGGCACCTATAATTCCAAAACTATGCTCGTTTTACTCTGCATTGCGATTGCCGTTTCCTCCATTCTTGGTGGTGTTGTACCCATGTTGATTCGCCCCACTCACCGAAGGGTACAGTTGGGGATCAGCTTTGTAGGTGGCGTGATGGCCGGTGTTGCGATTTTAGATTTACTTCCAGAAGCCCTTGAAGATGGTGAACCACACACAGTGATGGGTTGGCTACTCGCTGGTTTTTTTGCACTGTTTCTACTTGAGCGGTTTATGCCATCTCACTGTCACGATATTGCCCAAGACAGCCACGAACCACACTGTGAGCACGAGCACAAGCTGACTGGCATTGGTGCGTTTGTTGGGTTGACAATACATAGCCTCCTTGCGGGTGTAGCACTTGGAGCAGCTTGGTTACTTGGTGGATTTCCAATCGCGCTTGGTGTGTTTGTTGCAATTGTGTTACACAAACCATTTGATGCGCTCACACTCATTGCGCTATTGAGAGTTGCACAAGTTCGTCCTAGAAGAATCCTTCTTACGAACATAGTCTTTTCACTTACAGTTCCATTAGGAGTGGTCATTTTTATTCTCTTTGGAAGTGCTTCTTCGACAGCAATTTCAGCTGCAATTGCCTTCTCTGCAGGAATGTTCCTTTGTATTTCTTTGAGTGATCTGCTGCCTGAACTCCAATTTCACGGACATGATCGGTTTTCTCTTACAGGCGCACTTTTGCTTGGGTTAGCCATCGCGTGGGGTATTTCACAGTCACATTCGCATGATGCACACACGCATGAGGATGCACACACGCATGAGCATGAAGAACATTTCCTTGAACACGAGGAACATTCTCACTCTATGAATATCGAGTGAACGCACAAACCTTTTGGAATAGCCACAGTGCAAAAAGGATCCACAAGTGCCTTCGTGCAATTTCAAGTCGAATCGATTATCCTGCCACATTCTTATGACACAAACTGCGCCAAACTATAAAAAAACACTCCATCTACCAAAAACCTCGTTCCCGATGCGCGGTAATTTGTCACAAAATGAACCGCAATCAGTGAAGCGATGGGGAAAAGAAAAACTGTATCAAGAGATTCAAACCGAGCGTGCGGATGCTCCGCCCTTTGTTTTTCACGATGGTCCTCCATATGCCAATGGTTCAATTCACGTTGGTCATTTGCTCAATAAAGTATTGAAAGACATCGTCGTGCGAACACAAAATATGTCGGGGCGAAGATGTCCATTCACACCCGGTTGGGATTGTCACGGTTTGCCAATTGAACACAAGGTGATGACTGATCTTGTCGAGTCTGGCAAAATAGAGAAATTAAAATCGCTAGATGACGATACCCGCAGAATCGCAATTCGACGTGAATGTAAAAAATACGCATCGAAATTTGTCAAATTGCAAACAACCCAAATGAAAAGTTTGCTCACGCTTGCAGATTATGATGAGCCATACCTAACGATGACACCTTCATACGAAGCTTCGGTCCTAGAAGTCTTCGCCGATCTTGTTGACACTGGAGCTGTGTATCGTCAACTCAAACCTGTTCATTGGTCAATTGCAAATGAGACTGCCCTTGCTGAAGCCGAACTCGAATACTACGATCGAGAAGACCCATCAATTTTTGTCTTTTTTGATGCAGAGGACAAAAACTCAGTAGCGAATGCGTTCAACGTTTCACTTGATGAAACGCCATCGTTTCTTATTTGGACAACGACGCCATGGACGCTTGTTGCCAACATGGCAATCACAGTTTCTCCACGATTTGAGTATTCCCTAGTACGGCTAGGATCGCACATCACAATTGTTGCAAGTGCGTTACTAGAAAACGTAGCAACGGTAGCAGGTGTTACACCAGAAATCCTTGGCACATGCCAAGGCGAGTCGTTAGTAGGACTGGCATACCAACATGTATTTTGTGAGCGAGTTTGCCCAATCATTGCAGGTGAGCATGTCACCTTAGAAGACGGCACTGGACTTGTGCACACAGCACCGGGGCACGGTACAGACGATTACATTGTAGGCCTTGCGAACAAACTCGATATTTATTGTCCTGTGAAAGCAGATGGACAGTACGACGAAACAGTTCCTGAGTTTCTCTCAGGGCTATCAGTATGGGATGCAAATGAAGTTGTTGTCAACGCGTTAAAGGAAAGTGACCATCTGTATCACATGTCAATGTTTACGCACAGTTATCCACATGATTGGCGAAGTAAAACACCTGTGATATTCAGATCAACAGAACAGTGGTTTGTCGCAGTTGATTCTACAATGGAATCGGGAAAATCGCTTCGAGAGATGGCGCTTGATGCAACTGAACATACAATTGAATTCATTCCAGCGTGGGGACAAAACCGTATGCGAGGAATGCTTGATTCGAGACCTGATTGGTGTTTGTCTCGCCAGCGATCATGGGGCTTACCAATACCCGCATTTGCAAAACCAGATGGATCGGTTCTGCTCAACTCAGAGATTGTGCGAGTGGTCGCAAAGGTGTTTGAAGAACATGGCTCTGATTCTTGGTTTTCTCAATCACCGGAGGTATTACTTGCTGCGTGGGACAATCCAGATCAAATCGATCTTACGACACTTGAAAAAATGCATGACATCTTTGATGTTTGGTTTGAATCTGGATCATCATGGCATGCGGTGATGCAAGCAAGAGGTCAGGGCTACCCAGTGGATTTGTATTTAGAAGGGAGCGATCAACACCGAGGGTGGTTCCAGTTATCAATGTTACCAGCACTAGCTGTAACTGGCAGTGCACCTTTCAAACGTGTTCTTACGCACGGGTTCATGGTGGATAAGAACGGTCACAAAATGAGCAAGAGTGGTGGGAATGCACTTACTGTTGAAGAGTTACTCAAAGATTTAGGCGCAGATGTTTGTCGTTGGTGGGTTGGATCTTTGCCATATGACAACGATATTAAAGTCGACCACTCCTTCTTCGAGCTAGCAGGAGAGAGTTACCGGAAAGTGCGAAACACATTTAGGTTTATCCTTGGTAACGTTGGTGAAGCAACAAATGTTGAGATTGCACCATCATCAATCGATGGCTGGGTGTTGGGAGAGTTGACGAAGCTTGAACAAACAGTTGTTTCCGATCTGTTGCGTTATGACTTTCGATCTGCCCACCAAGCGGTATACAACTTCTGTAATGACACACTTTCTGCAACCTATTGCGCAGCGGTGAAGGACCGCCTGTATTGCGATAGTCTTGATTCCGAACGGCGCAAACGTACAGCAGCCACGATGTACTTAATCAGCGACACTCTTTGTAAGTTGATTGCACCCTTTACCCCTC
>JASMLY010000085.1 GCA_030748455.1 Phycisphaerales bacterium
CGTTTCACCAGAGAAGTATCGCTCAACATCACAAAGCATTTCTCCGGCTGTTTGATACCGTAACTCAGGTTCGCGTTCTAATGCCTTTAAGCAAATTGCTTGTAAACCAGCAGGAACCTTGGGATTGATCTCTTGCGGAAGCGGAGGGTCATAATCACGAACTTGCCGAATCAATGAAGATGCTGATGAGGCAGTAAAAGGCGTTCGATCGCAAAGAATCATAAAGAGAAGCACGCCAAGTGCGTATACATCTGCTGGAGGTCCAACTAATGCTTTGGGTATAAATTGCTCTGGTGCTGAAAATCCGGGGGTTCCCCCGTACGATGTTTCACGGGATTCGTACATTCCATGCGCTAAACCAAAATCAACAAGTACTGGATTTCCATTGCGATCAATTAAAATGTTACGAGGCTTGATGTCACCATGAATAATATTATGCAAGTGCATAACATCAACTGCCGAGATAAGTTTTTTGAGTATTGAAAGTTTATCTTTTAAATCAATTCGTTGAATTCCAAGATGGAACTCCACACCATCTACCCATTGCATGACAAGAAAAGGGACTTCGGTATCAAGCATGACTTCATGGATTGGGCAAATGGAAGGATGTTGCAACGAAGCCATCGCTCTTGCTTCACTTAGCACCTTCTCTTTTGTTTGAGGATCATCTGTAGTTTTGTGAAGAAGTTTAATAGCAACACGCCGATCAAGGACGGTATCTCGAGCATCGTAAACCGACCCCATTCCACCACTTTCTTTTCTGACACCGACTTGCCATCTCTCTGGGATGTGGGTAATTGCATTTTCAGGAAGTGGCGCAAAACTTGGCTGCGATGAGTCGATTGTTTTTGCTTGGCTGAGTTGGTGTTCTAGGAGCGATTCAACTTCAGCCCGCAATGCATCGTCATCTCCACATTCTTTGTCTAAAAACGGTTCGCGTTCTTCTGATTCCATCTGAATCGCTGCGTCAAATAGCATTTGTATTTTTATCTGATCAATATTCATTCGTTAATTGGTTGCTTGTGCTTTACGCTTGGAGAATTTGTACAACCAATTACGCAGCAATGCTTGGTTATTCAATTGAAAGTGGGGCAATTCACTTTCAAACAATTCGTTGAACTCCTTTATAGTACCATTCGTTTTGCCAAACCAGTCCTTTATGATTTTAGCCAATTGTTTTCTGAGTATTGCAACTGTCTTCAACTCTCTCTTCCAATAATCGTACCGATTTTCATTATACTGATACCCTATATCAATGGAGAACCTTTCTATTGCAATGATCAGCGATGTTTTTTTCGGAGATGGATCCCGCGATCGACTACGCCTTCGCCTTCAAGAGGCTAAAGATGCTGGGGCGAAACTAGCCGTACTTCCAGAGATTGCTTGTAATCCTTGGTCACCTTCTTCCAAAACATCCCGTGAAAGCGACGCTGAAGAGTTAGGTGGGAAACGTTGTCAGATGCAATCTGACTGCGCGAAAGAGGTCGGTATCGGACTCGTTGGCGCAGCGATATTAAAACAACAAGGTGTTCGGTACAACACTTGTCTACTCTGGGACGAACATGGCGAACTCCTCGGTACGTATCAAAAACATCACATCCCAGAAGAGGAAGGTTTTTGGGAAACAAGCCATTACGAACAAGGAACCGATGGCTTCCCAGTACTCCCCTTTCGGGGATTCAACATTGGCATTCAGATTTGTTCTGATATGAACAGACCACAAGGATCGCACCTACTCGCAGCCGCTGGGGCTGATGTCATTGTTGGCCCTCGCTCAACTGAACAAGCAACGTACGACAAATGGAGACCTGTTTGGATCGCAAACGCCCTGACGACTGGCTGTTATGTATGCTCTGTAAACAGACCAGCCCCCGAGGATGGCGTTCTCATCGGCGGAGCCTCCATTGCCGTTGCGCCAAACGGAGAAGTTCTCACAGAAAGTAGTGACGCAATAAGTACATTCACTGCTCGTCAAAGTACGATACAACAAGCAAGGACTCAATACCCTGGATACCTCGCATGTCGAAACAAGTTGTACGCGCGCGAGTGGGCGAAACAAAAGGAACAACTATGAACGATCGAATTGCAAAACTTGAACAAGAGCTCAACGCTCTCAAACAATCCTCACGTAAATGGAGAGGCGCAACTGTTCTTCTTCTTGTTGGTGCGGGGTTGCTTGCAGCTGATGCAGTTGGGCCAACCGTGATAGATCATCTTGTTGTCCGAAAACTCGATGTGATTACCGACGATGGACACGCGGCGTTGTCACTTGCTCAAAGTGAAACAGGCGGACAGATTGATGTATACGCTGCGGATGGAACGAACCTACTGCGTCTTGGAACGAATGAATCAGGCGGTGACATGGCGGTCTGGAATCGAGAAGGTAAAAATGTCGGAGGCTTATGGTCAAGTACTACTGGAGGGATGTTCTCCTTATGGAATGGAGAAGGGTTTGAAACCACTTCGATTTCTTCTGGGACAATGATTTTGAGTAATTCCATTTCTGTTCAAAATAGTGCGGGCATCCCAATCTTTATCGCTGCTAGCGATCAAGAAGGAGATGGTCGGCTTCAAGTTGCTGAGCATGATGGTCACCTCGTTTGCGAATTGCGGACAATCGCCGGTGTAGGTGGAGCGATCGTGCTGAATACTGTTGAAGACAAACGCGTCGTTACTATTGCAGCAACTGATGAAGGCGGGAGCATGAATCTGATGAACGCACGTGGGGTACCTGTGGTCATTGCATCAACGTCAGACGCAAATGGTGGCGCCTTAGCAATCTCGAATGAAAGAGGTATCACAGTTGTACATGCATCATCTGATGCTGAACAACGGGGCGCATTGAATATCAGCGACGATGATGGCAATGGCACTCGCCGAGTACGGCCACTTCGTGGTTATTCGCCGTAATTATCTTTTATTTCCACTGATCCATCTTCTTGTTCAAAAGCGACTTCTAATTCGACAAGCGCTGCAAGTGCGGCGAGCTGTTCTGCTTGCTTTTTGGATGCCGCCCAACGTGAAGCGAACTTGCGACCGTTCAGATCAACCGACACTTCAAAACATTTGGCGTGGTCGGGTCCTTTTTCATCAAGGACAACGTACATCGGAGCAACGCCCTCTTTCTTCTGCCCGAACTGTTGAAGAATCGATTTGTAATTTTCTTGGTGCGTAGAAGCTGCTGCTTCTTCAATGCGAGGTCCGATCGTAGTGAGGATAAACGCACTTGCAGTCTCGAATCCTGCATCTAAATAAATCGCACCAATCAGGGCTTCGTACGCTGCACCGGTTACTGAACTCGGGATCGTTTTTTGGATGTTCATCCCTTTGCCTACTCGGAGCACTCGCCCAAGGTCTAGCCCCTGCGCAACCTCTGCGCACACCTTCCGGCTCACAACTGTCGATTTCACTTTGGTCATATCCCCTTCTTCAAACTCAGGGAATCGATTGTAGGTCTCGCTGCAAACGACGAAGCCAAGGACGGCATCGCCTAGAAACTCTAAGCGTTCATTGCTTTGACTTCGTTGATCAACTGCAGAGGAATGAGATAACGCTTGCTCTAAAAGAGCGGGGTTTGTGAACTTGTGTCCAGCTATTGATTCTGCTGCTTCGATCCAGTCGGTATCCATGACTCTAGGTGCATTCTAACCCCAGCAACGCCGATTTGTAAGCAAAACCAAAGTGGCTATCACTTTCAAAGCCAAAATCAGCGGTCGGTTTGAGGGTTGATCGAAGTTGTGAACTACGCTACAATGCATTGTTCGACAAAGGAGTTCCCAAATGGCAGTTCATTATCCAAGACGCACAAGTAAAGTAAAACGAGCCCGATCGATCGGATTTCGTGCACGCATGAAGACTAAGAACGGCCGCAAGATTATCTCCCGCCAACGTCGAATTGGTCGAAAAATTAGCTGATCATTCCCTACATGCAACCTACAAACTCCGCTCGCCTTTTGGCGAGCTTTTTTATTGCCATGCACACTCAGCTGCTCTGTGTGCTCGCTTCCTGAACAATTGACAACAGTGCTGCTTGTGTTACTTCATACTCAGAAGATGTATCGAGTTCTGCGGTAGAGAGTGCACGATAGCGAAGGGTACGATGAAGCGAGAAGCCAAGATCTCCCTGAGTAAGAGGTGGGCGATCATCTTCCGCATGCTGACGGGCATACAAAACATCTGGATCTCCCCAAAGGTGGATCACCATAGGTACTTCCTCCAAGGCTGCAGAGACTTCTTCCAACATGGGCGCCCCACCGCCAAGGGCGACGACACCCTGAGCCTTCAATAGTGGAGGAATCACCCTTGCCTCTGCATCTCTCCAAACTTGTTCCCCATCGGTTGCCCATACCTGTTTGACAGATGTTGCACAGAGTGCATCAAGGACTGCTGCATCTGTATCAACGAAGGGCACAGCAAGGGTCTGAGCGAGCCACATACCAAGTGTACTTTTCCCACTCCCTCGAGGACCAATGAATGCGATAGTTTTCATGGAACCTATGGTAAACTCATCATTCGATGCCTGCTACACCACTCACCATCTTATCCGGCCCTGAACAAGTGCCTCTTGCGGGAATCGTAGGTAAAACGATCACCCTCATTGGGTACGGGAATCAGGGAATCGCACACGCACTGAACCTACGAGATAGCGGCGTGCAGATCTCAGTGGCAACTCGGAATCAACAAAAAGCGCTCGATGATGGGTTTCCTGTTGTTTCAAATGCTGAAGCTGCCAATTCCGATCTCATTATCCTCGCCTTGCCCGATGAAATTCAAGGTGCGTTCTTCACCTCCGAGCTCCTCCCCCACCTGCAACCAAACGCAACGCTTGGATTTATCCACGGTTTCTCAATACGCTACGGGCATATCACTCCTCCAAAGGGCGTGGGTGTGGTCATGGTTGCACCAAAAGGGCCAGGTGTAACTGTCAGAGATCGCTTCCTCCAAAACAGCGGTGTCCCAGCCTTACTTGCTATCGAACAAGAGAATAGTTCATCCACCGCCCGATCGCTTGCACTTGGCTGGGCAGCTGGCATTGGATCAGGCAGCACAGCTGTCATCGAAACAACCTTCGCACATGAAACCGAAACAGATCTTTTCGGTGAACAGAGCATCATCGTTGGTGGACTCGTAACTCTTGTAAAAGCAGCGTTTGAAACCCTCGTCAACGCAGGCTATCCCCCAGAACTTGCATACATCGAATGTTGCCATGAAGTCAAACAAGTTGCAGATATTATGCACGAAAAAGGCATCAGCAAAATGATGGCAGCGATCAGCAACACCGCTGAAATGGGTGCGTATGAAGCGATGGATCTTTTAGATGACGAACATCTGCACACCCACCTCCGTACACTCCTTCAAGGAGTCAAAGATGGTTCCTTTTCCAAACGGCTCGTTTCAAATACGATCAAAAACAAGAGAGAGGAACTCGGAAAACATGCTATCGAACAAATCGGCAAGGAAATCAGAAGCCTCATGCACCCCAAGACCGATTGATTCTTGATGGATATTATTCAAGCAATCATTCTAGGCATCGTCGAGGGGATCACTGAATATTTACCAATCAGTTCGACAGGGCACCTCATCCTTGCCCAGAGTTGGATGGGGCTCGGGGGTGAAGCTGACAATGCGTACTCCATTGTCATCCAAGGAGGTGCGATCCTAGCGGTTTTAGGGTTGTACCGAAAACGTGTTGGCACAATGATCCGGGGTTTGTTCGGCAAACACAAGGAAGGGTTGAAACTTGCGATCAATTTGATCATCGCTTTTCTTCCAGCAGGGATCTTTGGACCACTTTTTGACGACAAAATTGAAGCCTTGCTCTTTCACCCAACCCCTGTTGTACTCGCCCTTGGCATCGGTGGCGTTCTCATGTTGTTTGCTGCACGTTGGCAGCGAAGCGCGTTTCATGAAGGTACAGACCAGAACAGTTTTATTGATATCGCACACCTTACTTGGAAGCGAGCACTCATCATCGGAATACTCCAATGCGTTGCGATGGTTCCAGGAACAAGCCGTTCTATGATGACAATCGTCGCAGGCATGGGTGTAGGATTACGTCCAAAGCACGCAGCCGAGTTTAGTTTTCTCCTTGGATTGCCAACACTCGGCGGCGCGACAGTATTTAAATTGATCAAAAACAGCGAAGCACTCGCAACGCTTGACGTTGCCGCCATGATCGTTGGTATTGTCGTTTCATTTATCGCTGCAGCTATTGCAATCAAATGGCTCGTGGCATATCTCTCAAAACATGGGCTCGCGTTATTCGGGTGGTATCGAATCGCACTTGCGATCGTGTTCGCAATCGGTTTGAACAGCGGTTACTTCACACTCGAGGGGAACAACGACTCGACGACATCTCCAGATGGGACAAGGACTTCTTCTACACTTCCTTCAGTCACTTTGCCGTACGACCACTGCCTAGCGTTTCCAGTTGCTATCCATGTTTCACCGCCAACAATCACAGGCCCGACGACCGATTGCCAGTGTCCCGCCATGATTTCTTGATCATTTCGCATCAATGACCATTGCAACCCATTGATATCCCCCCCTGAAGATACGCGCCAATATACATCTGAAGCTCCGGGTAAGTTCACGATCGTTGGCTTTGGAAACAACGTTCCACCAAGAGCCCACGCAAGCAAACCTGCCATCACAAAAAAGATAGCGGCTCTAATTAAGAGAGAACGAAAACCGAGTGCGAGCTGTCCCATACGTATTCATTTTACCTTGAAAGCGAAGTTGTGAGTTGTGCTTCATCCCAAACCTCGATGCCAAGCGCCTGCGCTTTTGCCAACTTCGATCCTGCTTTTACACCTGCGATCACGAGGTCTGTATTCTTAGAAACGGAGCCTGTTACTGTAGCGCCACGCTTTTCTAGCTCCTCAGTGAGTGCTTTGCGGTCCCACTGCTCCAACGACCCTGTAAGGACAATTGTTTTTTGATCAAACGTTGGATCAACCTCTGTTTGGTGTTCTTGTAAAAGCACTACACCAACACCAGCGAGTTTTCGAAAGAGTTCAATCCCCTGTTTTGAGTGCAATGATTTGTGTAAAGTTTCAGCAGTAATCTCACCAAAATCAGGTAATGCAACAAAGTCATCCCGTGTTGCTTGTAGCAGAAGTTCGTAAGAAGGAAAGGCTCGAGCAATTGTTTTTGCAGTTGTTTTCCCAATAAGTCGTATCCCTACAGCGCAAAGCACTCTAGAAAACCCACGCCCTTTGCTCTCATCTATTGCACTAACGAGGGCGCTTGCTGACTTTTGCGCAAAACCATCAAGTGGCATTAAATCTTCAGTTGTAAGTTTGTACAAATCTGCAAAATGCTGTACGAGACCAGCGTCAATGAGTTGGTCTACAACTTTTTCTCCGAGCCCATCGATATGCATTTGATCTCTTGCAGCAAACCATTTTACTTTTTCTCGAAACTGCGCAGGGCATTCTGGATTGACGCAATAGAGCTTTGGACCTTCTTTTTCAACAGGTCCCTCACAAACTGGACACTGCGATGGAGTCACGATTTTCTGTTGTGTTCCATCACGCTCAAACTCGACTGCTCCTATGACCTGCGGAATAATTTCGCCAGCTTTTTCAACAACGACCTGATCACCAACTCGGATATCTTTTCGATGGATCTCATCGATATTATGAAGTGTTGCATGTTGCACCGTAGTCCCTGCAAGAAAAATCGGCTCCATGGTTGCACGCGGAGTGAGTGTTCCGTTTTTGCCCACTTGCCAGTCCACTTGCTTGAGCAGTGTCTTCCCTTGCTCCGCTGGATATTTAAACGCAATACACCAACGAGGAGACTTTGCGGTCGAACCTAATTTTTTTTGCCCCTCGAAAGAGTCGACGCGGATCACCATCCCATCAACTCCATAGCCAAGTTGCGCACGCTCAGGTTCAAATGTTTCCACAGTGCGGATAATTTCTGAAGCATCATTGCAACGCACTACTGTATCTGAGACAGGAATTCCGAACTCTTTCACCGCATCGACAAACGAATGCCAATGTGTCGGTTGATCGTCCCAAACAACCTCTCCTCTACCATGGCAAAGGAATGCAAGGTTACGCTCTGCTACGATCTTAGGATCTAAACTTTTGAGAGTCCCTGATGTTGCATTTCTTGCGTTTGCGAACAATTGTTCACCCTCAACGGCACGTGCCTCATTTATTTTTTCAAAACTTGTATTTGGCATATAGATTTCCCCCCGAACTTCAAGAACAGGAGGAGGTGCTGTGATTGCACGCAATCGAAGAGGAATTGAACGAATACACCGAGCCTGCGCGGTGACGTCATCACCTCGTTCACCATCACCACGAGTCACAGCACGGATCAATGCCCCCTGTTCATAGCGCAACGAGATTGCGACACCGTCAATCTTTGGATCACACGTGCAGGTGAGCGGTGTGCCTACTGTTTCGACGAGTCGCGTGTACCACGACGTGAGGTCACTTGTTGTATACGTATTATCAACAGACTGCATTGGGATGGAATGCGACACACTTTCAAACCCATCAATGGGTTCACCACCAACTCGCTGAGAGGGGCTCGTTGCATCAAAGAGCGTAGGATTTGCTTGCTCAAGTGTTACGAGTTCTCTCAAAAGTTCATCGTATTGAGAATCCGCCATCAAAGGATCTGCATCGACGTAATAGGCAAAGTTCGCTTCTCGAAGAAGTTTCCTCAATTCCAATATACGAGATTCCTGTACTTTTGATTGCACTACCGAGCAGGATAATGCCCCAAGCGAACTTGTGTGTTGACAGATCGTTGCAGAGGCTACCAATTGAGATATCCATGGTCCTCGACTGGTAGGATCGAGTGATGTGTACCTCGTAACCCTGCCGATGATAGATTGGTGCACCTCGCCAATATAGCCTTGCTACTGATTTGTGCTCTCTCACAAATCGCATCGGCCGATCTGCAAGCATCTGTAGAAGCAATCCTCCGTTCGGCGAAATTAGGTGGCGGATCGGTCTCAGTTTGTGTGATCGACTCAGAAACAAACCAAACCCTAGTAGACATCAACAGCTCCTCACCGATGATTCCAGCGAGCAACCAAAAATTACTCACTTCTGGTACAGCTATTCACGTACTTGGTCCACAATTCCAATTCGTAACCAAATTATATTGGGACAAACAAAACGCATCCTTAACGATCCTCGGTGATGGAGATCCAACGATTGGAGATGCATCGCTACTAGGTCTTCAAGATTGGTCTACAGAAAACAAGCTGTTACGCAAGGAACTTGAGCCTTGGGTTCACGCGGTGCTTGAATCTGGTATTGAGACAGTGAACACGGTATGGACAGATGATCGAATTTTTGATCGAAATTACGTGCATCCTTCCTGGCCTGCCAACCAAATCAACAATTGGTATTGCGCACAAGTTGCGGGTTTGAATTATCACCTGAATGTGGTGCATTTCTTCCCTTCTCCACAAACGACGACTGCATCCCTCGGTACCATCGTTCCTGATATGCCTTGGATGACATTTGGAAATAAGACAACTTCCAAAACAGGCAAAAATGCAAAGTCCTCATTCTGGGTGGCTCGTCCACCGAATTCGAACAAGATGACCGCGCGAGGGAACGTTAAAGGAACACATACGCAGCCAGTCAAGGTCGCGCTGCACAACCCTGCAGAAGTTTTTGGACAAGTTCTTGCAAGAGAACTTCGATCTTCTAGCATCAAGGTACTGCACGTCACAGAAGTTGCAGAAGATGCTTCTTCGCCACAGGGGACACTCCTGCACGAACACACCACGCCCCTCGAAACCGTCCTACGTAGAAGCAACCAAGACAGCCATAATTTATATGCTGAAGCTCTGTTAAAACGTACTGCTGCTGCAAGCACAGGAAGTTCGGGTACTTTTGATGAAGGTGCGTTCGCTGTTGCACGATCTGTTTCTCAGCGTTTAGATATTCCCCAATCTTCACTCACTCCTGCAGATGGTTCAGGTATGAGTAGAGATAACAGGGTGAGTACTTTTATACTTGCATCGTGGCTCGCTTCCTTTGATCTTAGCGACCAAGCCGGAACCCTCTTGCTCAACTCACTCGCAACACCTGGAACTGGGACTCTCAAGAATCGGTTCGCAGATGTGGAACTATTTGAATCAACCGTTCACGCAAAAAGTGGGTACCTTTCAGGAGTTTGTGCATTGAGCGGGTATCTCCTTACAAAAGAACACCATCCAATTGCATTTAGTATCGTTGTCAATGGTGTCAAGGGAAGTGTACGCGGTGCAAAAAAAATGCAAGAGAACATCATTGCATTGCTCGCACAATCATACAGTTAAATTTGTTGTGAGAATCCAACAAAAAAACAGCGGGAAGCCAAAAGGCTTCCCGCTGCATGCAAATGTACCGGTCTTCTTATTCGACTGAGGCGGTCTCCTCAACTGTCTTTCCAAGCGCTTCGATAACCGTTTCCTTGAGTTTTTCATCCATACCAGGTGCGAAACCAGAGTGGATCTCTACAATGTTCCCATCTGTTCCGATGACGGCTGTTGTTGGGATACCAGAAATTTGGTAATTCTCGGTAAGTTTTTTATCAGAACTTCCCATCAAAACTTTTGTAGTGTATTTGTTCTGCGCCCAAAACTTTTTCACTTTTTCATCTTGCCCTTCTTCCCACACGTTGACGGCAAAGACTTGAACTTTGAGGCCCTCAGCCTGTGCCCAATTGTCAAATGCATTCAAACTTGGCAAACCTTTCTTACAAGGTCCACACCATGTTGCCCAGAAGTCAAGCACGACGACCTGTCCTTTGAGTGATGAAAGTGTCACATCGCCAGATCCATCCATCCGAGCGAGCGTAAAGTCAGGTGCTGTAGAACCAACCAATTTTGAAGCAGGTTCGCCGCCCTCTTCAGACCCTGGCATTTCAGGCATATTCGCCATAAACATTTCTTCAAGGGAATTATATTCTTTACGATCACCAACTTCGAATGTAATTGGAGATTCAATTTCTGCAAATGATGTTTCTGCAAGAATGGGGATTTCAATTTCCGGCATCCCAGGCTGCGACATGTAAGAGATGACACTTGAAACAACGTTGTCAGCATTCACTGTCACTTCAGTTCGGCCTGCTGGCCCTGTAAAGGTCATGACCTGCGTTGTAACGCCATCTGCTTCGTTCGTTTCTACACTTGTGAGTTGCATTTGAGGAAATCCAAAGAGATTGAATCCTTCAAGCCACGCATCAAATGAATCATTTTCACGTAACAAAAGACTCCATGCGGGTACGCCGCCACCACCTTCGGTGATGACTTCTAACCCAGCAGTAAAACTATCTGGAGATTCTTTTACGACGTAGCCTCCATCAATCTCACTGAGAGTTGCGTAGACGTTTCCATCCACCCATGTGAATGTCACTTGGTCAGCTGCATCGATTACACCTGCATTCGCTCCAAGGAGAACAGTCACTGTCATTGACTCTGGTTCTCCCATGGGATTAGGAAGGGTGATCGTCAGGGTTTCGGTGATTGCAGGAGCATCTCTGTATGCTTCATGCATTTTTTCTAACAGTGCCTTCGCTTTCTTAGTCACTGCTTCTTGCTCTTCAGGAGTGAGGGTATTCCCTGCATCTGCATGTGCGTGTGTGTGCGTGGTTCCATCCGCATGGGTGTGCCCACCTGCGTGATCAGGATGTTCGGGATGATCGCTTGGGTGCTCGGGGTGATCTGGATGATCTTGCGCGAAAGCGATTGTGTTGAGTGTCGCCAACGCGGCGAGCGTTATTACTTTTACCATGTGTTTCTCCAATTTGTAGGAAATGTGTACGTTTTCAAGTAGTGAATGGAACAGGATAACAGAGATTGCTTACTCTTGACCTTGCTTGAGTTGATTCAAGTGTTCCGCTGCTGTGAAGCCTGTTTCTGGGTGGATCACATCTGGTTCAATTGCTGCAAGTGGCTCCAATACGAACGCTCTATTTTGGAGTTCAAGGTGAGGAATTCGAAGCGCTACCTCATCGACGATCTCACTGCCGAAGAGCACGATATCAAGATCAATTGTTCGTGGACCCCATCTCCTTGTGCGAACTCTGCCCAACTTTTGTTCGATTTGAAGGCATACCTCGAGTAACTCACATGGCGTTAATGTTGTCTTGATACGAATAACTCCATTGAGAAAGTTTGCTTGTGCAATTGGTCCAACGGGTTCTGTTTCTATCCATTCACTTTGTTTTTGTATTGTAATACACGCATGTTCATTGAAGGCACAGACGGCTTGATCCAAGTTCTGCGCTCTGTCGCCTACATTACTCCCCAATGCAATAAACACACCATCAGTCTGCATGGATCACAGATCCTTGTTGTGAACACAATGCATGTTCTTCTACAGCAAGTAGCTGAAATCGAAGCATTTGCAGCGCAGTATTCGATGCTCGCAATCTGATTTCGTTGCGACTACCAGCAAAACAAAAACGCCGAACCGTCACATTCCCTTGGATGTTGCAACCAATAAAAACTGTGCCTACAGGCTTCTCTACCGAGCCGCCAGTTGGACCTGCTATTCCAGTTGTACTCAGTGCAACATCTGAGCCACTGACGATCGCTGCGCCTCGCGCCATCGAAGCAGCGACTTGCCAAGAAACTGCACCATGTTCTTCCAGAATCGATCTCGGTACTTCCAATTGGTTCTGCTTGAGCTCGTTCGTATATGTCACCCATCCACCTTGGAGCCAAGCGCTTGATCCCTCCACTTCTGCAAGACGACTACTGAGTAAACCAGCAGTGCACGACTCTGCTGTAGCAATACGGTATTGCTGACGTAAGAGTTCCCTGCCAACCTCTTTCGCAAGTGTTGTTTCTCCTACTCCATACATAAACGGTGCCCACCTTTTGGAAATTTCAACAACAGCCTCATCAACAACTGCAGGATGTTCACTTGAAACACGTGCAGTGATTGCGTCAGCATGCATCAATACAGAAACGACGGGATCAACACATTTCATGAGATCTGCGATGCGTTCTCCCGCAAGTGACTCGGGCAAACCCCACGCATGCAGTTCACGCATTGTCCGAGGTGTACAACACGTGAGTCTGCGTTGCAGTTCCTCAATCAATCCATAAAACATCGGCTGCATTTCTGCGGGAGGACCAGGCAAGCAAACAACTGTGCACTGATTGATCGTTCCAAGCAAACCGGGAGCAGTGCCATGGTTGTTTTGAATCCAGTTTGCTGAGGGTGGGCGAAATGCTTGAGAGCGGTTTTCCATCGGCATTACTGCGTTTCTCGTTGCAAACCAAGATTCAATCGATGCAAGTGCGTTGGAATCTTCAATGAGTGATTCGTTCAAACTCAAAGCGAAGGCTTCGCGAGTTCGATCATCCTCTGTTGGACCAAGCCCTCCTGTAATGAGCAAGAGTGCATGATCTTTACTCAGCGAATGTACGGCTTCTGCGACTGCATCCACGTCATCAGGCAAACTGATTCTCTTCGCTGTTGGGATTCCTCTTGCGATGAGTTCCCTCGATAACCATGGACCATTTGTATCGAATCGATCACCAAGAATCAACTCATCTCCGATTGTCAAGATAGCCGCACGTGAACTCACTCTTGTCTCTCTGCGAGAATACCATCGTATTGCTCGGAAAAAAAGGTAGCACCAATCCTCCGAAGCGCCTCGGAGCCATGATCTTCAGAATGCCACAATTCTGCGTCAACCCACTGGTCCCGAAGCCATCCGTATTTCAACGTTGTACGATCTTCAGGTGTATTGAGGGGAAGAAATTCGCCCTCAGGTGTAGGGAACAGTGGCATCTTGTCAAAGGCGGTAAGCATCGAAGCAAGTTCTACGTCCTCGACATCTGCCGCTGTCACAATTCCTTCAGTCATGGGGTAGGCTGGGTGCGAGACAATTGCTTTCCATGCATGAATGAGTTCTTCATGGTGATCCATCGCCATACCAGAAAATATTGGGGCAATAAATGCACGCATATTGCGATCGGGAAACGGGGAAGGTCCTGCAGTTGTATATGGATTCACTTGATCGACCATTCTTGCAAGGTATTTGTCATACATCTCTCGGCGAATCGGCATCCTGCGCAATTCCCACAAATGGGGGCCCAAACCATCCTCATGTGAATCAGTCACACGGAACTGCCAAAGCGCTTGTGCCTCTTCCGTCATACAGAAGGCTATAAATCTCTTTGCTATTTCTTCATTTGGTGCATTTCTCAACAACGAAATTGGGTCAGGGTCGATCATCGTGGCACCTGGAGGATCAATGTACCCAACACGATCACCTCCACCTCGATTTTTTATTGCTTGGGATTGGTACCTTCCATAAAAATCGATGCACACTCCCATGGCTGCATCTCCTTGGCTCACATCTGCAGGTGGCTTCAAACTGCTTGCAGAAAAATATCTGGAATTTGCAGCAGCTCTTCGCAAAACTTGCCAACCACGCTCCCATCCCAAGTATTTGAGAATGGCTTCAAACGCTGTGGTAACAGATCCCGACTGTGCTGGATTCACAAGCGCTAGTGTTCCAAGCAACTTGGGGTTGGCAAGTGATTCCCAACCCGTAGGCGGGTCGACACCGAGGGTTTGCAGAACATCATTGTTGTAGACGATCCCAAATCCTGAAAGAGCAAGACCATACCAGTGCCCATCTGGGTCATACAGTGTGACATCTCCAAGAGTATTTTCTTGGTAGATCGCATCAAGAAGTTGTTGATCAATTCCTGCTGGCACGCTGATCGTTGTTGTACATCGCTCTCCATCTCGAAATCCTTCGAGCTCTTTCTTCAAAACGGTGTGTTCATATGACCCACCTCCAAACACGAGGTCTGCATCACCACCGGGTTCGTCCCCTGATTCGAGTGCATGTTTGAATTGGGATTGCAACATACGACGAATCTCACTTGTACCTCCTGGGACTGACCACACAACTTCTGCATTCTCATCGTAGGTTGATGTGTGCCACCTTGAAAAAGCCAAACCAAACTCTTCACGAATCTGTTCATTGTGGGGAGAGATAATGATGACCTTACGAGCATCCGATGCAGGAGTTACTTGATCACTTCGAAAGAAAAGAGGAACCCCAAACAAGATAAGTAAGCAAAAACCTATAACGATTGCAGGTGTCTTATTCATGAAACCCCTACTTGCAAGTCTGCTGCAAGTTGTTTCGCAGCATTTGCGATATCCGTTTGCCAATCTGTTGTTTCTTTTGGGTAGAGCACACTCCGACTTGCAGGCACAATCGCGCCATGACCATCTGCAAAACATGGAATGACATCTTGTGGGGTTGCTCCCTGTGCGCCTATGCCTGGCATAAGAAAGATTTGGTGAGGCATCCGCTTACGTAATGCAATCGCTTCATCTGGTTTTGTCGCTCCAACAACTACACCAAGAGAACTCCAGCCCGAATCGCCAATATAGGCTTCTCCTTCTTCCTTGAGAAGATCTGCAATTGACTCTGCAACTGTTCTTCCATCTTGTACATGTTGCTTTTGAACAGCATCTCCACTTGGATTGGACGTACGCACGAGACAAAAAACGCCCAAACCCGTTTCTAAAAATGGTGCAATACTGTCCATACCAAGATAGGGGTTTACAGTAATCCAATCACAGGGTCCATCGATCGTTGCAGAAGCGGCATAATGCTGCGCAGTAATCCCGATGTCGCCTCTCTTGGCATCAAGAATGATCACAAGTCCAACTTGTGCTGCGTGCTCGCGCAACTTCCCAAGCAGTGCGACACCTTTGGCCCCGTACCGCTCAAAGCATGCGGATTGGAACTTTACCGCGACGGCTGTTCCTGCAACTGCATCGATCACCCCACTCGAAAACGCTTGGATCGCATCAAGTTCGTGCAAATGTCTCAATTGTGAAGGTACTTTCGATGCGACGGGATCAATTCCGACGCAAAGAGGCGATCCGAGGGCATCAATCTTGCGGCAAAGCAAATCTGCACGATGTTCATTGCAATCCATTGCGTGCATCATAGTAGAATCACCAGTGTGACTCACCCCCCCACCCATATCGATGTGCAACGAACAAAGGGGCTCCGCCTTGTCTGGGAAGATGGAGAGGAATCCTTCTTTCCGATGACGTACCTCAGAAAAATGTCCCCATCTGCAGATGCCAAAGCTCTTCGCGACGAACTCGACACAAACCCACTTGCAATTCTGCCTTCAAGTGCGACGGAACCACTGACAGCACGCAGTGTAGAGCTCGTTGGAAACTACGCGATTCGTATTTCGTTTTCTGATGGGCACAACGCTGGTATTTACTCTTGGGAATATCTCAGATCACTCCCTGAGGTTTCTGATGAGTAAAATTGCACTTCTCACTTCACAAGATCGCATTGACCAAGAACATGGCATGTTGAATCGCCTTGCAGTCGGGCTCATGAACGATGGCGATCAAGTCATGAGAGTTATTCCACCCTATACAACTGACATTCCCCCCGAGTACGAACAAAGCGTTTCACTGATTCCGAAACTACACATCCCTTTTACAGTTCCCTATCTGCACCGTAAAGAACAGATTCGTACGCTCACCGATGTGCTTTCTAGAGAAAAAGTCACAACACTTGTTTGCTTTGGAACCGAAGCAAAAAAACTAGGCAGCGTAGCCGCTCCCCAACTTGAGGCCTCTCTCATTTGCGAAGTACTTTCGATGCGAGAAGCATCGAAAGTTAAAAAGAGCGCGCCAGTGACAAGATGGTTCGGGGCTACACCTTCATTAGAACGGACAATACGTGATCGTGTCGGTGAAGATCGAGCTGCATTCGTTCCACTTGGTGTAGCACCTGCGCCTCCACCAGCTGAGCAGTTCAATCCCGAAACCAAGTTTGCCGTAGTTCTGCATGCGAGTGACTGTCCAAAATCAACATTTCAAATACTTGATGCAATCAAAGAAATTCCTGAAATTCACCTCCTCCTCGAACTTGGCGGCAAGAAAGACCACAAAATTTGGTCTGCGATTGCTCAAACCAATTTGCTTGCACGAACAACGTGCTTGAAGGATGTTGCAGCACTCCGCCCGTTGATTCTTCAAGCTGACCTCATCCTCTTGCCATCCCACCTCATGCCAGTTCGTACCATTCTCTTAGAAGCGATGGAGCGAAATGTCCCTGTCATCGCACCTACAATTCCTGGTTTCGACTTCCTTGTTGAGGGTGAGACGTACATCTCAGTGAAAGGATCTTGGGAAGAACCCCTGCGACGCGTTCTATCAGATCAAGAACTTGCGAACCGAATCGGGGAATCCGCAACATCCCTCATTGCAAGCAATTACAGCTCAGCGGCTCAAATCGCTGCTTTGCAAGCTGCAGTTACCCTATTTTAACTTTTCAAGCGATCCGACCCCTTAGGTCGACCTTAGAAGCATCTTTCTCCCCTCCGCCTCGCCGGTCAAGCTATCGCTTTGATCGGCGGGGCATTTTTTCTGAGAAAAAGAACCTCGCTATGTTCTTGCAGAGAGAAGAGATTTGAGAATTGAGAGCCCTCGCTCAAGCCGATCTTCTTGCACTGCATAGCTGATGCGAAAGTGCGTGTCCCGATTCGAAAAAACATTCCCTTGGATGACAAGTACATCCTTCGCTATGGCCTGCTCGATAAACTCTGTTCCGGTGAGACGCAGTGATTCGGGTATCTTCGGGAAAGCGTAAAATGCACCGTTGGGAATGGTGAGCTCTGTCACGTCTTGCAGCATCTCAACAACCATGTCTCGTCTTGCTGTGAACCGCGCAATCATCTGCTTCAGTTCTACATTCGGTGCTGTAACTGCTGCTTTTTGAAAAGGTGCTGGAGCACACACAAACGTTTGTTGCTGCAATTTTGACATTTCATCAATCAAACGAGCCGGACCAACGGCATACCCGAGTCGCCATCCGGTACAACCGTACGTTTTTGAATACCCACGAATGATGAGTGCATCCTGTGAATATGAAGCAGGACTTGCATGTTGCGTAGGGGGAAAGATAAACTCATCATAGATTTCATCTGCAATCAACAAGATGTTTCGTTCTTTGCAAAGTTGAACGATTGCCTTGACTTCGTCTGCAGGCAACACTGCTCCTGTTGGATTCCCAGGAGAGTTCAGAAGAACAGCTTTTGTCTTTGAAGTAATCAATGGTTCGATACGCGCTGCAGTCATGCGGAAATCAGGATATGTGTCGCACAACACCGCCCTCGCCTCTGCAATTCTTGCGAGCGTTGGGTAGATCACAAAATAGGGATCTGGAACTATGACCTCATCACCAGGTGAGAGAATTGCCAAGAATACGAGCGTAAGCGCGCCTGCCGTCCCTGAAGTCACCATAGTTTTTGTGGTGGAGTCCTCCCCAAATGACCAAGAGAACTCTGCTGCAAACTGCTGCTCTATCGTTTGGCAAAGATCTGGATCACCGTTGGTTTGTGTGTAGCCATTGGAATCCCCTTTGATTGCATCGATCGCCGCTGCTTTCATCGCATCTGGCACTGGAAAATCTGGCTGCCCAATTGACAAATTTATCGGGTCAACGCAAGAAGCTGCGAGTGCCCATGCTCGGCGAATCCCAGAAGTTTCTATATCACACACTCGAGAAGCGAGTAGCCGTTCAATGTCGAGCGACGATGTCACAATCACTCAGCAGATGCTTCAGTAGTTTCTTCACTTTCACCTTCAGCCGCATCATCCTTCTTCTTGCTAGCAATTTTGAGCTTACGGCTCCCTACTTTGGGAAGTCCAATTGGAGAGCTATTCTCTGTATCGAATTTTTCTTCATTCGCAAGTTTTTCGATTCGTTCAGCTCGATTAAGTACATTGCGATGCTGGTTAAGGCCAGCTGGTTTTGTTTTAAGACTTCGATGTAAACTCATTATTCCAATTCCTAACTATTTATACTCGTTATACTCGTATACACTCGTACTTACTCGAACGTACGCATTGTACGCAGTACAACTCATGACTCCTACTCACTGTTCAACCACCTTGATAGAGGCTGAGATACGCATCATGAAGATCGTCGCCGCGACCTTCACCTTCCGCCCAAGCCTGACCTATCGTTCGGATATTCATCCGCAGATCATTGACACCCTGTGCGTCTCTCGACTCAAAACCAGGGAGTGCGATCACTCGGTGGAGTCGAGTATTATCGCCTGAAATCGCGTACGTTTCAAGTCCATTTTCACGGCAGAACGCGGCTATTCGCTCAGCCCCTTCCTTCGTGGTTTGGCTCAAAATGAAATAGTGCGTACCAGCAACACGCGGATCTGCGTTGATGCCCCCCCATTTTGGTCGAACCGTTGGCTCTTGGAGTTCTGGCTGTGGGTCTATTTGAGGAGATATCACTGGAGCTACTGGTTTTTGGACTGGTCTTGTACCTGCAACTTCTTCAAACAAACGAGTACCGTAATCTTCTCGAGCGATCGCTTCCCCCCTGTTAAATCCGATAGTGTAGGAAATGACGATCAGTGCAATCGCAACAGCTGCAAAGACTCCGATCGTTCCGATTGACATTCGAATACTTCTTCCGGGAGTGAGTACGTTGTGTGTGAGATTGTCATCATCTTCAATTCGTTTATTTTGATGCGCCTGTGTCGGAGTAGGAAGTGTTTCACTCCCTGCGGGTCGAATCAATTCATACAGTGCTGGTCCCTTTTTCTTCGCCATTTCAATCTCCAAATCCTACCACGCTCGCGAGGGCAACGCCTCCGGCGTGCGTCATACTCAGACGCCATTCGCTGATGCCTACCTCTAAAGCGACCTCTGCTGCTCGCCCTGTCAGTTCGACCCGCGGCGATCCTTGATCTCGAGCAATCCCTACATCAATCCACTCGATTCCGCGAGAGAGCCCAGTTCCTAATGCCTTGAGTACCGCTTCTTTTGCAGCGTATCGTGCGGCAAATCGCTCTGCTCTGGTTTGTTCAGAAGCAACATCCGCTGCTTCTTGTTCTGTTTTTGTAAAACAACGTTCTATGAAACGATCTCCATGCTTTTCGAGCATCGCAGCAATTCTAGGGACATCAATGATATCAATTCCATGCACTACATTCATATCGTATTCTTCCCCTGACACACAGCAAGTAAGTGACCAATCTCTGGAATGATCAGTTTGCTCATTGCAAGTTCGATCGCATTCGGGGAACCGGGCAAGAGGAACACTGCTGTTCGTTGCTTCCCTTCATCGATTAACCCAGCCTCTGCTCTACTGAGCATTGCAGAGGCTCCAATCTCGTTGTAACTTAAGTGCCGAAACAATTCGCCAAAGCCCTGCAGGGTGGAGGAAAATAGAGGTACGACCGCCTCTGGAGTCACGTCTCTTGGAGCGGGTCCCGTACCTCCAGTTACAATGATTGCATCAATCGATGCATCTTCCGACCATCCCGAAACTGTTAAAACAATCTCGGAAGCTTCATCTTGTACAAGGTCATACGCACAGATAGAGTGGCCAGCCTCTTCAAGTAGGGCACAAATTCGAGCTCCTGAAAGATCTTCTTCCTTCGAGCGTGTATCACTTACAGTTAAGACAGCGAAGCGCGCAGTAGCAATTCTTTCGTGGTCCATACTTGCAGTTTACCACCTCCCATCGCATCAATATGCTCTTGGACCTGCAGATTCCCATGCAGTTGCTATTTCTACTGCTTTTTGTGGAACTGCGTCAATGACAGAGGATGGAGCCCAACGCATCGCATCAAGTACACCCCGCAACTCGGACAATTCCAATGTCTCTGTGTGCAGTTCAAGCGTTGTTTTTCCTCGTACTTCACCGCTTAGGCGTAAGACGATCGGCCCAAAAGTAGCCCCAGCAAGCGCCCGCATAGGGCGTTCTTCCTTTGCGAGTAACGCAACGGGGAGACCCCAACCGATGTTTGGGTTTGCCAAGGGAGCAGCACGGTGGGCAGCAACAAGAACACCAGCCTCCGCACCCGCCCAGACTGCTGCTTCAACAATGTCCTCACGATCGGGTACACAGATATTCACTGGCACTCGTCCAAGCTCTCCTGCGATCGCGATTGCTGACCCAAACCCAGCAAGTGTTGCCTCGAGATGTGTCTCCCAATCCTTGGGTCCAACGAAAAAATCTACGCCACTCGCACGCAGTCCCGATCTCCTCAGGGTAGAGCAAAGGTCCCTTCGACCAGACTCCGTCAGTTGATCCAAGTCGCTGTGCAACGCATCGACCTGAATTTTGCCAAAGCGAAGAGTGGAAACTTCATCAATAAAATCCTTCGCCTTTAAAGAAGTTGTTCGCATGGATACTGCCAATTTTGGGTTCATACTCTAAGATGGTACACCACGATGCCAGAAGAACCAATCATCCTAATCAACTTTGTAGTGGGGGAAGTCGATGTCCCCAAATACAGCATCCTTCCAGCAATTGGTTGCGGAGGAGAATGTGTGTTCATCGGTCGCACGAGACCCGAACATCACCCCACCCACGGCGACCTCATTGCACTCTCCTACGATTGTTACGAAACGATGGCGAAGAAACAATTAGAAACACTCTCTGAAGAGGCCATTGCTCGGTATTCCGTACGTGCGATTACCATTTGCCACAGCACGAAGAGCGTGGAAGTGAACGGCGCAAGCGTTGTCATTGCCGTTGCAAGCGATCATCGTGCTGACGCCTTCCTTGCATGCAGGTTCCTTATTGATCAACTGAAACTTCACGTTCCAATCTGGAAGCAAGAGGTGTGGTCTGATGGAACGACATGGAGCGAAGGAAAACCACTCCCAAAATCTTCAACATCATGACGAAGAAAAAAGCACAAATCATCTTTGAGGCGTTACATGAACGATATCCTGACGCAACATGCGCGTTGATACATGACTCTCCCTTTGAACTGCTCATCGCCACAATCCTTTCCGCACAGGCGACCGATGTTAGCGTAAACAAAGCAACACCTGCCCTGTTCAAGGCATTCCCAACCCCAGCGGCCTTTGCTGCAACCTCTCCCGAAGAAATTGAACCATACATCGCGACTATTGGGTTGTTCCGTAGCAAAGCGAAATCTGTCTATGAAAGTTCAAAAAGAATTGTTGAAGATTTCGGAGGATCGGTTCCAGAGACGATGCGCGATTTGACATCACTTCGAGGTGTTGCACGCAAAACTGCCAACGTGGTCCTTGGCAACGCACTTGGAAAAAACGAGGGTGTCGTCGTCGACACGCATGTTTCTCGTGTTTCGCAACGTTTTGGTCTTTCAAAAGAAACAAAACCTCTCAAAATAGAACAAGATTTGATGAAACTCTACCCACAAAATGAGTGGGCACAAGTAAGTCACCTCTTGATTTACCACGGGAGAAACGTATGTAAAAAGCGTGGCAGTCTTTGCGAAAGTGACGCGATCTGCATGCGGTTTTGTTCAAATGCGCATTAGAACGTAGGAACAACAACACCAACATACCCTTCAGCAGAGACAAATGCTGCTGATCCATCAAGTTGAGGTACGAGTTGGATCACAGGACCTGCGAGGGAAATTGATGCAAGTTGGGCTATTCTATTCTGCTCATTTGGGCCATAGACAAAAATTCCCGAACCGGTGCCAAACCAAAAATTACCACTGATTGCTTCGACTGTCGAAACATTTTCGATCTCTACTCCCTCGACAAGTTCTCCTTTTGCATCAGTAAAAACGAACGTGCCATGTTGATCTTGAGAAACTGACCAGCCAAGTACGACCAAGTCTGTTGGATTTTCGTCTGGTGTAAGTGAAACAGATTCACACCGTTCAAACGAATCGCCGTATGTATAGCGAATCGTACCTGTTGCAGTTGGGATATCGATGCCAAGCCGGTCTGCAGATCCACGTCCCATTGCAGAAGTCGCGGGCACTTGCCGCAAATGCGTATCGCCCTCACCACCACGATCAATGGAAAGGCGGTACATCTCACGCCCCTGATCTGCGCAAATTGCAAGGTAATTCCTGCCAATAGAATCAACGTCTTTGGCTCCTTGCATAGGAATTGTTTTTAACACTCTCAACTCCCTAGGCGCTACGCCAAGTATATATACACCTGCATCTGTGCAAACTCTCACGCGACTTCCAACTGCGTTCAGTGCAGCATCACCTCCTTCGAGTGTGACACTCCCTTGTACTGCTTCAATCGCCCGCCCCTCAGGTGTCATCAATCCAACTTCTGTTCGGTTTCCTAAATCACGAGAAAAAACTAGCGTCCCAACGTCAGCATTCGCATGTGGATCGAGTTCTTCTAACCGTGTTGCAGATCCCAAAAATTCATTTGTGCTCGCATCGTACAACCTGCGATCTTGTGCAAACACAACACCCCGATCTAATGACAGTGCCAATCCAGTTACAACACCTTCACATTCCACAAGCCGTCGACCATCACCTAATCGCACAGCCCCCCGATCTCCAAAGACAACAGGCCAATCTGAAATCACTGTAAAACCATGCGGTGCAATTCCGAGTTCCTGCGAAGTGCTTGCCTTTACAAACTGTGGCTGCTTGGGCGTATCAAGAGAAAGGCAAACTACTTTTTCGTTCTTCAACAATGCCCACAACAATCCTTCATGAATCAATAGATCTGTACAAACGGAAGAACCGTAGCGACTCGACAACTGCAACTGCCCAACTTTTTTCCCAGTCGTTTTTTCTAGCACGACAAGTTGATCACCCACTGCTTGGTACCAATAGGATCCTTCAACCTCTAGCGCTTGCATGGGACCACCAGAAAGATGCCGAATTTGTAAGCCTTCTGCTTGTGCTGTTTGTACAAAAATGAGAAGAAAAAGTATGCTAATTGTCTCGCAAAGTATCCGCATTCATGGCATGATAATGTCAATATGAGTGATCGATTGAGTCAACTGAGAAATCTTCTTGAGAAAGATCCACACGATGCATTTTGTATGTATGGAATCGCAATGGAGTACTCTAAAACAGAGCATCACACCGAGGCGATCGCATGGTTTGACCGTACAATCGAGGTCGATCCTTCATATTGTTATGCGTGGTATCACAAAGCAAGGGTACAAGATCGCTCTGGCGACCAAGAAGGTGCTAGAAAAACCCTAGAAGAAGGCATTACCCAAGCAAACAGTGCAGGTGATCTACACGCACAAGATGAAATGGCAGCGTTCCTCCAGAATTTACGATGAATACGTGCATCACAGCAATTGAGGCTGATTCTAAAGACCCAAACATGCGTCATATTTATATTGACAGGACGTGTGTTGCTACACTCTCTGTTTCAGCAATCGAAACGTTTCACGTATCCGTTGGGCAACCGTGGACGAAAGAGCTTGACGAACAAGTTGCTTCGTTTAAAGCCGCGCAACACGTTCGATCAATCGCGTTACAACTCCTCTCACGAAGAGCATGGAGCACACAGGAGTTACTACAGCGACTCATCAAACGAGGATGTGAAGCTGAAACTGCCGGAACAATCACGCAACAACTTGCTGAAGATGGATGGCTCGACGATCTTTCGTATGCGAGCGCATGCATCAGAGAGTGGATTCGTACTGAACCCGCAAGCAGAAGGTTTCTCGAGCTCAAGTTAGGAACAAAGGGCATCGAGGGGGACATCGCAGCAAGAGCAATCGAAGAAGAACTCAGCGGACAATGTGAACAAGATGCTGCCACCGAACTTGCAACGATCCGTCTCGCGAAGGTTCTCACTCTTGATGAACAAACGAAACGTAGGCGTGTCATTGCTGCCTTGCAACGCAGAGGGTTCAGCTCCGATGTTGCCTCTGAAGCCTTTCGACGAGCAACTTGACTATTCGTGGTAGGATTTCACACATGTGTCAATGTGCAACCTCCAAAGTACCAATCGAAATCACCATCGACGCTTTCCGCACTAGCTACAACGACGGTGACCTTCTGATCGATTGCAGAACTGAGCAAGAGTATGAACAAGGTCATCTCAAAGATGCGGTGCTCCTCCCCATGCAACACCTCAGTGTTCGCTTCCAAACATTGGTCCAACATCTTGATGAACCTGTGTATATTTATTGCAATTCAGGGAATCGGTCAGCAACTTTTGCTCGATACTTGCGAACGCTAGGGCACACAAACAGTCAGTCCATTTCTGGTGGATACGAAGCGTGGGGTGATCCATGTTGAAGTACCGCCTTGTCACAGGCCCCCTACTGAGCATCGCACTCATTGCAATCCTTTATTTCGACGCGAAACTAGACGGAATTGTTTGTTCTTGCGGTACTGCTTTGCCAAATGGGTTGCTCATTGCAATCCTTGCAGCGATCATTGCCCCCCTTGCGGCGATGGAACTCTCTTCAATTGCACGGAGTGTTGGAGTGCGTTGCAGCACACCAATCCTCATCCTTTCGATGGAAGCGTGGCTCTTTGCAATCTACCTCATGCCTTCAACGGTTTCCACAACCAAGGTTTTAGGAATCGTTGCCACAATTTTTGTGTGTTCGATGGCACTTTCGGTCGTTTGCCTTTCTAAGGGAAAACAACTGCAAGGAGTCTTCACAGGCGCTGCTGTAACAGTTGCAACTTCTGGATACATTGCGATGGGTTTTGGGTTGTTACTTTTGATTCGAAAGGAACACAGTGCCTGGTGGATTCTAGGAATCATCGCAATCATAAAGATGTGCGACACAGGTGCATTTTTTGTTGGTTGCAATCTAGGAAAACACAAACTCATTCCGTGGATCAGCCCAGGTAAAACATGGGAAGGTCTCATTGGTGGAGTACTCACCGCAGGGATTACCGCAGCCCTGCTTGCACAAGCAAGTGCTTCATGGTTACCTCAAGAACCCCAGATCAGTACAACCTCGGCGTTTGGAATTGGTGTTCTCTTCGGTTTCCTTGGGCAATTGGGCGATTTGCTCATGAGTGTTTTCAAACGAGACAGTGGGCTCAAAGATGCGTCGAACGTTTTACCTGGACTTGGAGGCATCCTTGATGTCCTCGATTCCCTGCTCCTTGTTGGACCTGTGGCTTTCTGGATCTTAACTTCCTAATTGTTGCCATTGCAGTTCAATTCTCTGCTAGAATTGCCCAAATGCCCTTAATTGAAAACCTTTTGGCACTGTACTCTGTTGACAAACAGGTACGTGGTCTCACAAGCCGTGTTGAATCTGCAAAAGTCTACCTCAGAGTTCAAAAACGCCAACTCGAGGAAATTGAACTTGAACTTGCTGAGAATGAGCAACAAACGAAGCAACACAAGGCACACATCGCAACGATTGAAACTGAGACTGGTTCGATTGACAACCGGATCGAGCACCTTCGAGAAGAACTGAACAAAGCAGTAAATGACAAACAATACTCAGCTGTTCTTGCAGAAATAAACACATTGAAAGAACAACGAAAAGCGTTCGAAGATGAAGAACTTTCTGAAATGGCTGCTGTCGAAACTTTGGAAGAACAAGCGAGTACTATCAAAACAAGATCTGAAGAAAGAACCACACTTGTCGATGCTGCCACAGCAGAACTCAACACACGTGAATCTGAAATTGCTGAGCAACTTGCGGAACTAGAACAACAGCGAGAAGCTGCTGCCTCTGTAATCCCACCTGAAGCGTTAGCGACATTTGACTCTATCGCTGACGATTATGAGGGTGAAGCTATGGCAGCAATTGATGTCGAAGACCTCAAGCGACGAGAGTACTCTTGCAATTCTTGTAGCTTACGAATATCTCTCGATGCACTGACAACACTTCTTGGGACAAGCGAGACAATTGTGACCTGTGGTTCCTGTGACCGAATTCTCTATCTCAAAGAAGCCACAAGAGAAGAAATCTGCCCTACAAAATAGATCTCGTTGCGACAGGAACGTTCGAGTTTGGGGTTCAATTCCCATCACACAGAATTCCAGTGCATCCAATTGGGATGAATCCGTACCGTATGAGCCACGTTGCTACAATGTCTCCCTCATGTTGTGCCCTTACTGTGAACGAGATAACGACAAAGTCATCGATAGCCGAGCGTCTGATGGAGGGCAGGCTGTTCGCAGGCGCAGAGAATGCCAACATTGCAACCGACGGTTCACAACCTTCGAACGAATAGACAAAACTTCTCGTTTGATGGTCATCAAACAGGATGGGTCACGAATCCCATTCGATCAGGAAAAGGTGCTCCGTGGATTGCAAGCAGCGTGTGGGAAACGCCCAATTGCAGAAGATCGCAAAGTTGCAATTGTCAGGGAAGTTGAGGAGGAACTCATTCAAGAGTTCGACAGAGAAGTTGAAAGCAAAGCTATTGGATTACGAGTCGCTAATAAACTTAAATCCGTCGATCCGATCGTCTATATTCGATACGCCTCAGAGTATTTCAATTTCCAACATCTTGACGATATCTCTCAAGAGGTAAGCAGCATGCAAGACGCTCCACCAGTCATCCCATCTCAATCCGATCTTTTTTCAACTCCATAATTCACATGCCTACAATTACTCTTCCTGACGGAACGACACGTTCTTATGATTCTACAACAACACCTTTGCAAGTCGCAGAAGATATTTCCGCTGGGCTTGCGAGTGTTGCCATAGGAGCGCGAATCAACGGAGAACTTTCAGACGTTACCACTCCAATCTCGGAAGACGCTGAACTCAAACTCATCACTGCTCGCAAAGGTGAAAAGGAAACGGATCCTGACGCGCTCATGCTCATCCGCCATAGTTGCGCGCATGTCATGGCTGAAGCGATACAAAGAATTCGTCCAAAGACGGAGTTGGTCTATGGACCTGCACTTGACAATGGTTTTTACTATGACATTTCTTTCGAGGGTGAAGAACCACTCAGCAGCGACGAGTTCGATGCGATCGAAAAGGAAATGAAATCGATCATTGAAGAGGATCGCCCCTTTACACGGTATGAACTCAATACTGAAGAGGGGCTTGCCAAACTGAACGATGAAGGAAACAAGTACAAAGTCGATAATGCAAATCGAGCAATTGAAACTGGCGCTACCACCTTAACTTGGTATGCCACAGGAGAGGTAGATCAGAATTGGGAGGATCTTTGCAAAGGACCACACGTTCCATCGACCGGAAAGATCGGCGCCTATAAAATCATGACGATCGCAAGTAGCTATTGGCATGGCGATGCAAACTCTGACAACCTTACTCGTGTGTACGGCGTAGCATTTGTACATTCTAAGCAGTTAAAGAACCATCTTAAGCAACTTGAAGAAGCGAAAGAACGCGACCATAGAAACGTAGGTAAAAATCTACGCCTATTCCATATCGACGAACAGGTTGGACAAGGGCTCGTTCTTTGGACTCCAAATGGTGCAGTCGTTCGCCAAGAACTTCAATCGTTTATCGCTGAGCAACTTCAGTTACAAGGGTACAATCAAGTCTTTACACCACACATCGGAAAACTTGATCTCTACCGCACTTCTGGACACTACCCGTATTATCAAGAGAGCCAGTACCCCCCGTTGATCGACCCAGACCAACTTCAAAAATTATCCGATGAGGGCTGTTCGTGCAGTGAACTTTCAAACATGATGGCTGAAGGGTCAATTGATGGCTACCTTCTCAAGCCAATGAATTGCCCACACCACATTCGGATCTATGCCAGTGCACCCCACAGTTACAGAGATCTTCCTGTGCGGCTTGCAGAGTTTGGAACAGTCTATCGATGGGAACAGTCTGGAGAGATTGGCGGTCTCACACGTGTCCGTGGTTTCACCCAAGATGATGCACACTTGTTCTGCATGGAAGAACAAATAGAAGATGAAATCCGAGGGTGTTTACAACTCGTCAAGATTATTTTTGCAACCCTTGGTATGGACGATTACAAAGTTCGAGTTGGACTGCGTGATCCTGATTCAGATAAATACGTTGGAGAATCGAGTCATTGGGACAAAGCTGAAGCGGCATGCCGCCAAGCTGCAGATTCCCTTGATGTCCCTTGGACTGAGGATGCTGGTGAAGCTGCGTTCTATGGTCCTAAAATCGATTTCATCGTCAATGATGTGCTTGGACGACCATGGCAACTTGGAACCATCCAAGTTGACTACAACCTTCCAATTCGGTTCGACCTTTCATACATTGGAAAAGATGGCGCACACCACAGACCAGTCATGATCCACCGAGCACCGTTTGGTTCCATGGAACGGTTTGTTGGTGTATTGATCGAACATTTTGCGGGTGCTTTCCCTACTTGGCTCGCCCCTGAACAGGTTCGAGTCTTGCCCATCTCAGAAAAAACAAACAAGTATGCTCAAGAGGTCCATGATCTGATGCACGGGTTAGGTATCCGTGTTTCAGTAGATAAAAACGATGAGCGGATACAGGCAAAAATTCGTGAAGCTGCGAATATGAAGATCCCTTGGCAACTGATCGTTGGTCCACGTGATGCTGAATCGAGAAAAGTTAGTGTCCGAAAGCGAGGCATTCGCCACGATCTAGGTGCTGTTGATCTTGAGACTTTTGTTACGGCACTCGAGAGAGAAATCAAAACACGAGGCGGTGAATCTGCTTTAGAAATCTGTTTTCCAGACATAGATGTATCACAAGACGCTTGATTCCTACACAAATACAGCATATCCTGCCCACTTCTCCACGCCTAGAAAGCGTGAGAGCCAACTGTATGGCGCATCGATTGAATCACAAATTTGAAACGCATGCCTCTCTTCTACCACGAAGTGAGCAAACACCTGCGTTCTCGCCTGTGTTCAACCACATGACCTCATGATGATCTGCCCTACATCACGAACAAACACCTTTCGGGTTCAACGACGCAGTGTCACTCCACTCTACTCGAATGTTGCACCGCAACACACTGCGTTCCTACTCACTGTCTCTTATGGAGGACATCACTATCGCCCGTAGACGCTTTATCAGACCGCAAGAAAACAAACTTAAACTTCCCCGCTCAAATGATCGCATCCGCGCTAAAACAGTTCGGCTTATCGACCAAGATGAAACGATGATTGGCATCGTCTCAACTTCGGAGGCACTTGATCGAGCTCGAGCTGCTGATCTGGATTTAGTCGAAGTTTCTCCCGGATCTGACCCTCCAGTTTGTAGGATTTTAGACTTCGGTAAGTACCGGTACGAACAATCAAAGAAAGAACGCGCAAATCGAGCAAAGACAAAAGTCGTTGAAACAAAAGAAGTCCGACTTGGGCGTTCGATGAAGATCGATCCGCACGATATCGAAATTCGACTGAACCAAGCAAGAAAGTTCTTGCTTGATGGCCACAAAGTCTTGATCGTTCAAAATTTCCGCGGTCGTGAAATGATGCACAAAGAACGGGGGCATGAGCGAATGCAAGAGATTATCGCGAAACTTTCAGACATCTCCAAAGTTGAACTCTCGCCGCGAATGGCTGGAAGACGGCAGACCATGGTCCTCGCACCTGACAAAACGAAGATCAAAAAAGTTCTCGCTTCCGCAAAAGCCAAAGCTGAAAAAGACAACACCAAAGCACAAGATTCAAACGAGTAGTTGTTGATGTCTCGCTACGGAATCATCTCAGATATTCATGGTAATTCTCAAGCGCTGATGGCTGTGTACGAACGCCTCGGGAAAATGAATGTGGATCGAATCATTTGTCTTGGTGATATCGTGGGGTATGGACCCTCGCCTTCACAATGTTTAGATTTGGTTCTGAGTTATTGTGATGAAGTTATCCGAGGGAACCATGATGAAGCAGCGCTTGATCCAAATCTTGGCAAATATTTCAACAATGCTGCGCTCGCTGCACTCAATTGGACGAGAGATCAACTTGGGCCCTACCATCTGCACGCCCTGAGTCATATGAAAACCAGAATTCGCCTCGGTGATGAACTGCTCCTAGTGCACGATACACCAGCACTTCATGAGAGCGCCTATGTCCATGAAGTTGGACACGCAGTTGAAGCGTTTAAAAGTCTTGATGAAGGCATTTGTCTACACGGGCACACGCACCTTCCAACTGTTTTCAGCACCCCACATGGAGAGGCGACACACGAAACAATTACGTTCCAATTTGCAGAGGACGGTGAGCCGGTTGTACTTGATCCTTTACAGCGGCACCTCTGCAACCCAGGTGCGGTTGGCCAGCCACGAGATTCTGACCCAAGAGCGAGCTTCGCCATACTTGAATACAGCGCACCTGAAGCAGAAGCAATTTTTACAGTGCATCGGACAGAGTACGACATCGCTGCTGCTCAAGAAGCGACTGAAAAAGCAGGGTTACCCTCAATTCTTGCTGAACGCCTATCGATGGGCGCGTAATTTCGGCACTTCAGATATTGCAAGTTGCCTCTTCCCCACACGCGGTCCACCTCGGATCATCTAGACTGCAACTATGTAATCTTTCGATGGATCCACCCGCCTTGCAAAAACCGTATAGAAAACAAGATCGCACGGATCACAATTTCACCACATAAGGCATACCAGATCCCTACAAGTCCATACTCTAAATGCACACCAAGAAACCAAGCTGCAGGTAACCGTATGAACCAACTCGAGAACGTTGTGATCATAAATGTCCAGACTGTATCACCAACACCTTTCAAGGCTTGACGGATTACCATCATGACAGCGAATCCGACCTGCGTAATACCTGCGATAAATAGTAACTTCGGAACAAGTTGCAGATGCAATGGCTCTTTAGAAATGAATAGAGTCAATTGTTCTCCACCTACAATCATGCCTATACCCATAACGCCCATAAAGAGTGCTGCTAAACAAACACAAATGACTGTAGCTTTCTTCGCATCGTTTGGATTGTTTGCACCAAGATATTGTCCTGCTAATGCACCTGCTGCTGTACCAATTGCAAACCCTGGTAGAAAACTAAATGCTTCCCACTGCACAGCGATCACGTGTGCCCCTTGTAATCCCTGAACTGCTTTCTCTGCTGTTCCTTTCGCAAGGTCAACGCTGATTTGTCCAATGAAATAGAGCGCGAACAAGTTCGCAGCCCACATGGAGAGTCCTTCAAAGAAACTAGGAACTCCAATCTTCGCAATTTTGCCAAAAATGTCAACTCTTGGGATCAGATGTTTCGGTTCAAGCTTTAGATCTTTAACTCCACGAATAAGAACTCCAACAATACAGAGTCCACCGACAACGTACGCTGCTGCTGTTCCAAGTGCGATTCCAACGACGTGAAGATCCCATGCAAAAGGGTTTTCGAAGACGTGTTCTGAAAAACGCACATCCGCCCCACTCATGACAAACGAAACTGTGATGTTCACAATATTCACGAACAGCGTCACGATCGCAGGACGCAACGTATCACCACTTCCGTGGAGCGCCATCGATCCAGTGGTCATGATGCTGCACAACGGCATACTGAGTGCGAGGATATGAATGTACTGCACGAGGTACGTACTTGCTTCATCAGAAAGATTTGCCAAAACGCCTAAGGGAGTTGCCGCAAACCAGAGCCCTGCACCAACAACAATTCCCCATAATCCTGCAAGAACGATTGACTGCCCAAGTACTTCGCTTGCAACAGTTTTTTTACCTCCGCCCATGGCACGTGCGATGAGGGCTTGCCCGCCTACCCCTACACCTGAGACTGCGATTGCAATAAACCAACCGATATACGAACCAATCCCAATTGCATCCATCGCAGGAAGTACAACTTCTTCTGGCAACGCCCCTGCAAACATTTTATCTGCAAGACCAACGCAAGCTACCAAAATCTGCTGCACCAAAATGGGCATTGCAAGAAAGAAGATTGCACTAGGCATGGACTTCCCTGCGAGAGAACCACTTTGAATCGAACCGGGAAGCTCAGATAGTGGCTCTTGCAAATCCTCTGGCGAGGGTTGCATCGAGGCAATCCGTTGTTGTTCTATTTCCTCTGTAGTCTTGCGTTTGCTCACTGGACAACTGTGTCGTCATCGTAGGTAGAACGACGAGTAGGATCATCTAGACCCACTGGCACGTCTGGCTTTTCTTCGCTGCGTACTTCCCAGAAGACAAATCGGTCATACCATCGTGGTTCAAACCTAAATGTTGGGTATTGGTAGAGCACGTTCGCATCGAATACATCTGCTCCGATCTCACGTTGCTGTTTGTACCAATCAAACCATGCATACCGCTCGATGCCAAACACTTGCCCAGTCAAGATATGTAAGGATTGCGCTGCTGCAAGATTAATAGATAATTCATTCGCGTCTAAACTAGAAATCAGACCGATCAACACTCGATCTTCGGGATATTGACCGAGTGCTGTTGCACAAAATGTACGCACAGCGGGGTCTTCGTTTTCATCTCCAAGTGAGCGTAATAGTTCACCTACAACGACGGGATTGTGAATCCGTTGAAGAGCGATTGCCGCTTCACGTCGAACTTGTACAGATGTAGAGCCACTTCGAGGTAACCAAAGGACGATGATTTCAGCGTCACTGACTTGAGCGTACCGTGCAAGCGCTTTGATCGCAGCAGCTCGGACAAGTGCATCGCCATCTTCGATTACATAATCACGATACATCGCAACATACGGTGGAGCTCCTCCAAAAGAAGAGTTTGCAAGCAAGGTAATACCCTCTCTACGTTCATCGGGTGCATGTTGATCGCTTGCCATCTCAGCGGCTTGTGATGGAGTAACTGGAACAAATCCTTTTGCAAGTTCATTGAAATCGTCTGTCACGCAATGAGGCAGAAAAGCCATGCATGCAAGGAAACACATTCTAGAAAGTACGTTGAATTTCATGTTGCAGTTTCATCCTCGTCTGCTCTGCTTTGTATCGTGTCTAACAAGTCTCGCACTTCCCGTGCCATCGTCGTATTCGGGAATTGCGTAGTGATACCTTCGCCAAACTCTATCGCTTCACTCCAACGGCGATCGCTCACTGCCATTTTAAACCGAGTCCCGAGCGTATCTCGGTATTTTGTGATCACGGTATCTGCAGTTTCCATAAACTTTCTCGCTTCATCAGGCGTGAGATACCGATCAAGTTCTTTGAGCAACTGCATTGCGAGTTCTACATTATTTTTTTCAGCTGCATCCACAAATCTTGCCTCTAATGCATGCCGATATTGCACTCTCGTATCTGCAATATGTTGTTCAATACCATGGAGTAATGGTGTTTCAGGGTACAGTCTTCGCAGCTTTGCAGCGTATTGATACGCCTCGACCCATTGATGTTTCGTGAGAAACTCCTCAAGCAGTTTCAATTCTTCTTTGATTTTGGACTGGTGTCGCTCATGTAATGCTCTTTGAATCTCGCTTCTTAACCCTTCCGCTTCCTGAACAGCGCCAAAATCAGATCCCATTCGATCACAGAGCATCAACGCGGCGTGCACATCGCCTTGTTTCAGGTCATCTTGTATTGTCCTACGAAGCAAGTCTAGTTCCCTATCGCGAAACAACACACGCTTCGCATTTTCAGAAAGTTGCAATGCATCCATGATTTCTTGCCATGGAGGCGAGGTAGATGCAGCATCCGACGATCTCACAAGCGTGCTCTCCCTTGAAAGTGAACACGTTACTCCAGCTGCTGCCCATCCAATTGCAATTGCAATGATTCCGCCTGTCAAGAGAGGCCCCCCTGAGACGACGCACCCAATCCCAAGAAGTACGAGCGTGGCATAAATACCCGCAGTCCTTCGGAGCGTGCACATAGAAATCAATGACGCAAGCATGGCAGCAACTGAAGCAAAAAGCATTGGTTGCGACCAAGAGGCTCCCCACCAATCGAGTGACGCAGTCATCACTGCCAACGATACAAGGAGGGGTGAGACAAGAAGTAATCTTGCTAACACATGAATCCGTTCATCGCTGCGATCTCGCATCAAAGTAGTGTACCTTTCTTAACTCCCTGGGACAGGCTCACCGCACGCAGATGCCACTGGCACGATACAAATGAATTCAAGTTCTTCCGTACCGATGTTTCGAAATTGATGGAGATCACTGGGAGGCACAAAGAGTGAGTCACCACCTGAAATTGGTGTTGTCACCCCGTTACACTCAATTTCACCCGTTCCAGAGAGGACAAGAACCTCATGTTCCCAATTGTGTTGATGGCGAGGCGTACAACCCCCAGATGTAACAGAGAAATGCCTCATGGCGAACGTTGGGGCTCCGTCCTCTTTTCCAACAAGCAATTTCATCGTAACGCCCTCAATTCCATCACCTTCAATTTTTTTACCTGTTGTTGTTTGTATGGTTCGTTTAATCAAAGTATTATCTCCAATTCTCACTCTATTCTAAAGGATCGAACCCACATGCCTGTCTCAATTTCGACGTTTGTTCTTGGCGATTTTCAAACAAACTGCCAGGTCGTGACATGTGACGACGACTGCTGGGTCGTCGATTGTGGATATGAGCCTGAACCACTCATCTCTTTTTTGAATGAAAACGGACTGACGCCCTCGGCGATCCTCCTGACACACTGCCACGCAGATCACATTGCGGGTCTAGACCAACTACGAAGCGTTGTAGGAGAGATTCCCATGTTTTGCCACGCAGCTGAAGCTGATTGGAACCAAGACCCCATGCTCAATCTCTCAGGGATGGCTGGCATGCCAGTGACTGCTGCCCCTGTTCAAGGATTTTTACAAGCGGGGCAGAACCTGACACTTGGCAGTTCAGAATGGCGTGTTTTACATACACCAGGGCACAGTCCAGGCAGCATCTGTTTTATCAATGATGAGAGCGATCAAGCAATCGTTGGAGATACTCTGTTTGCAGGCAGCATCGGCCGGCATGATTTCCCTACGAGTACTACCGATGACCTACGCCATTCCATCAAAGAAGTTCTGATGAAACTGCCAGATGCAATGAACATTTATCCCGGACATGGTCCAAGTTCTAGCATCGGCGTTGAGCGCACAACAAATCCGTTTGTATTGCACGGGTTTTGAAATCAACAAGTACGCTATCAACTACGATCAGAGCTTACTCTTCATCCTCAGGGTTAAAGGCTTTCACAACTTCAGCTTGAATATTTGATGGGGTTTGCTCGTCGTGCGAGTATTCCATTTCATACGAGCCTGTACCACCAGTGATTGATTTCAGCTGGTTCGTGTAACTCATAACTTCGGAGAGCGGTGCTTCTGCTTCAAGAAGTGATTGATTGCCGGGCAACATGTCTGTCCCTAAAATGCGGCCTCGTTTTCCTGATATATCTGAAGAAACATCTCCGATGAGATCGCTTGGGATCGTAATATGCAGTTTTACAAATGGTTCAAGTAGGACGGGCTTCGCTTTCTTCACTGCATCAATGAATGCGCGCCTTCCTGCGGTGACAAAAGCGATTTCTTTGGAATCTACGGCATGATGTTTGCCGTCGTACACTGAGACTTTGATGTTGTACATTGGATACCCAGCAATCGCACCTTCACCCATCACTCGGCGGACGCCCTTTTCGATCGCGGGTAGGAACTGCTTGGGTACAGAACCACCAAACGTATCGTCAACAAACACAAAACCATCTAATGTTGCCTCTGCTTCTTCACCGACTGAAGGTTCAATACGTAAATAGACTTCACCAAATTGACCAGATCCACCAGATTGCTTCTTATGGCGGTGATGCCCTTCAGCATTTGCGGTGATTGTCTCTTTGTATGCAACTTTTGGCGTACGTGTATCAACGTCCACACCATATCGATCTTTCAGCATTCGTAGTTTAACTCGAAGGTGAATATCACCAAGTCCGCGTAGTACAAGGTCACCAGTGGCAGCGACACGATCACGTTCAAGTGTCGGATCTTCTGCGAGGAGTTTTGCAAGTGCTTCCCCAAGTTTTACCTCGGCGTTTCGATTCGCAGCGTCGATCGCTAACCCAAACATTGGCTTTGGCATGGGCAAAGGTTTGATTCTCATTTGATCGCTAATTGAAGCATCGTGCATCACGTCCCCGTAGGAGAGTTCGTCGATCTTTGCTACCGCGCCGATATCACCTGCAATCACGTCTTTGATCTCTACGTGGTCTTTCCCCTGCAACTTAAAGACGTGATTCAACCGAAGACCTTTACGGCTTGAATTTGTTCGAGGTTGTACGCTCGAGTTAATTGTGCCTTGATGAACTCTAAAGACACTGAGCTTGCCGACATAGGGATCGGACGAGACTTTGAAGACATGCGCAACTGGATGATCCGCATCACCCGTTGCGTGCCACTCTTCTTGTTCGTCGCCTTCATGGATGATGAACGTGCGTGGATTGCCTTCGTTTGGATTTGGGCATAATTCTGAGATAAAATCCATAAACTCACTCACGCCTACATCTTCTCGAGCAGACATGAACATCACAGGAACTAAGTGACCAGATCGCAGCGCTGCTTCGAAGGGACCATGAAGTTGTTCAGGGCTGACTTCGCCCTGTTCCAAATACGTTTCCATTAACGCTTCATCCACTTCTACAACTTGATCCACGATACCAGTGTGGTACGAACCAACGTTTCCAAAATCGCTTTCGCCCTCAGCATTGTTGAAACAATCGATCACTGCTTTACCACCATCAGCGGGCAAATTCACTGGTCTGCAAACATCCCCAAATGTATCTTGGATGTTGGCAAGGAGTGCTTCACTATCATCGCCATGGTCGATCTTGTTAATCACGATGACTTGCGGGAGCGTTCGATCTCGACCTACTGCCATTAGTTTTCGAACAGCAGTATCAATACCACTAGAGGCATCTATCATGATGACCTGTGTTTCGATCGCTGGTAGAGCCGAGACTACTTTTCCAAAAAAACCTGGGCTTCCTGGAGTGTCGATCAAGTTGATATGTGCGCCCTTGTGGTCGAAATGGATGACGGCACTATCGATACTATGCCCAAACTCCTTCTCGAGGTCATCAAAATCTGAAACGGTACTTCCATCTTCTACTCGACCTGCTCTTCCAATGGTGTTGGAAGCTTGAAGCATTGCTTCTGAAAGGGTTGTTTTGCCTGAGCCTGGCGAACCTGTTAGAACAAGGTTGCGAATGTCAGTTGTTGTGTAGTTGGCCATAATTCTACTTCTCCTTCGATGAAAGATTGCCGATTGCACACCATCGTACAACGGTGGCAAGAACCGCGATGATAGCATCTAAAACGCCTCTTTGCTCGACTTGGGAGACTCCCAAATCCAATTTAGAGTGAGATTTGCCGCAACCCCTCATAGACCGCGGTACAAACTGCCGTTGCAAGGTTCAAACTTCGAGCTTGGGGTTCCATAGGTAGGGTCAATCGAGCGTGGTCTCCTTGGGTCTCTCGCACCCATTGATGGACTTCCTCGGGAACACCATGTTGTTCAGAGCCAAAGAGGAAATAATCCCCTTTTCTGTACGCACCCTTCCAATACGATTGCGCTGATTTTGTCGTAAACAACCAAAGCCTAGGGGGACGTTCATTTTCTAGAAACGCGTTCCAATGCTCATGCTCTTTCAAATCGACATCTCGCCAATAGTCCATTCCAGATCGCCGCACTGCTTTGAGTGAAAGATCAAAAGCAAGTGGATGGATCAGATGCAATCGGCACCTCGTCGCCATCGCTGTTCGACCAATGTTCCCAGTATTGTTTGGGATTTGTGGATTGAAGAGAACAATATGAAAGTGTGGTTCTTGAGGCAACTTACCCATGCCCATACAGAGGGTATCTCGAACAAATTGTTTGAACGTCACCCTTCACTTCTTCACAAATCGCAGCGTCTCCACTTGACGCGAGCACGCGATCGATCAATGCAGCGACTGTTCTCATGTCATCCTCTGTGAGACCTCGTGTCGTCAATGCAGCTGTTCCTAATCGGAGCCCACTTGTGACCATGGGTTTCCTTGGATCATTTGGAATTCCATTTTTATTCACAACAATACCCGCAGTTCCAAGCCAATCTTCTGCATCCGCTCCTGTTAATTCTGCATCTCGTGGCCGAAGGTCTACAAGCATGAGATGATTGTCGGTACCTCCACTGCATAATCTGTAGCCATGTTCGACGAGTGATTCAGCAAGGGCATGTGCGTTTGCGATGACCTGTTTCGCATACGAAGTGAAAGAAGGTTGCAACGCTTCGCCAAAAGCAACAGCTTTCGCTGCGATCATGTGCATCAGTGGACCACCTTGCGAACCAGGAAAAACTTTACGGTCAACAAGTTTGGCAATTTCTTCATCATTGCTCAGAATAATGCCACCACGAGGACCTCGTAGAGTTTTATGTGTCGTAGACGTGACAACATGCGCGTGTGGGAACGGTGAAGGATGTTGGCCACCAGCGACTAGCCCTGCGATGTGCGCGATATCTGCCATCAGGTATGCGCCAACGCTGTCTGCTATTGCACGGAATTTCGCAAAGTCAATTGTTCTCGAGTACGCACTGTACCCACAAATGATCATTTTTGGTTTCGTTTCTTTTGCACGCTCAGCTATATGATCGTAATCGAGTAACTCGGTTTCAGGGTCAAGTTCGTAACTTTCAATGTTGTAAAACGTTCCTGAAAAGTTTGGTTTCAGCCCGTGACTCAAATGCCCTCCCGAACTAATTGGCAGAGACAAAATTGTATCGTTTGGGCTACACAAAGCCATGAACGCAGCGACATTTGCATTTGCTCCACTATGTGGTTGTACGTTTGCAAAGTTGCAGTGAAAGAGTTCCTTCGCACGATCTCGAGCTAGATTTTCTATCGCATCGTGGTGCGCACATCCACCGTAATATCGTTTACTTGGATACCCCTCCGCGTACTTATTTGTAAGCCATGACCCCATCGTGTGCATCACTGCGGGTGAGACATGGTTTTCTGAGGCGATCAGTTCAAGGGTATGTTGCTGCCTCTTTGCTTCTGCAGACATTTCTGTGGCTACTTGTGGGTCTGACTTTTCAAGAGCCGCGAGCAACTGTAGGGATAGGGCATCTAGGACTGGAGTTTCTGTTGTGTGCGTCATAGACAGTATTCTACACAGTATGCCGTTGCTTCCACTCCTACTTTTAGCACTTTCACCTATCCAAATTGATGGCTCCTTCCAAGATTGGCCTGAGGGTGTACATGTTCAAGAAGATGCACAGTTCCTCTATGCCCTGATCGAAACGCAAAGCGAAGTGTGCCTTCAACAATTGCCCTCTGAACTAGTGGTTGAACTTGGGGACTACAACATTTATTTCTCCCCTAAAAAAACTGGGTATGGTGTAGCGTGCAAGAAAGGCGCCGATTGGATATCGCCATATGAAGCAGGCGTTGTTTTTGCCCCGACAACTGCCTCTGTACGTTTCGAAATCCGCGTGAAGAACAAGACGAGTTCACCAAAGAAGTGTGCCATTGATCTTCAAAAAACTGGAGATTTTAGAGCCTTGAGTTGGAACGTCCAATTTGGGAATCTCTTCGATGAAGCAACGAGAAGTTCTCGAATTCTCAAAGCGATCAACCCTGATGTCCTTCTCCTTCAAGAACTCGATGGTGATGATCACCCAGAAAAAGTTAAGAAATTCCTTCAAGAAACGCTCGGGGGCAACTGGACTGTGCACATGACAGCAGAGCACGGAACGCACCGCCACGAACAATTGCGGAGTGCAATCGCGACAAATCATACTGTGCTGAGGTCTTCCCCTATCGATCCAGAAACTGGGAAACACTGTAAAGCACTCATTTCTGCAATTGCGATCCAGAAGAAACCAATCAACTTCATTTCATTACATTTACGGTGTTGTGGCGGACCAGATAGCGAGGCAGAACTGCAGCGAATCGAAGAAGCAGAGGCCATCCACAGAGCGGTCGCTTCAAGGCAATCGCCGAGATTTTTGATTGCAGGAGATTGGAATCTCGTTGGAACGAAGAAACCACTTGAACTTGTTCAAGCAAATGTGCTCGCAACCGTAGATGCGTACCAACCAGACGGTTTGCTCAATGCTACTTGGTCAGACACGAGCAGTTCCTTTACTCCCGGCAGACTAGATTGGATGTTGTATTCACCAAACACCTTAGAAGTTACACATTGCGTAGTACTCGATACAGCAGACCTCGATGCAGACTCGCTCCTCAACTATGACCTCCTTCAAGAAGATACGGCAGAACTCTCTGATCACCTCCCTTTGATCGCTGACTTTAAGATTATTCGATGATTTTGCATACTGAAATTGGGCCTCTTTCTATCGGGTACATCCATGGTTCTTTTGTCTGTGATTTTGGCACTGTAGTTGTTGAACGAGATCCATCTAAAAAAGTTGTACAACAATTAGAAAAGTACTTCGATGGCGAAATCATCCACGAATTTGATGCACCTCTACCACAAGGGACTCCATTTACACATCGATGTTGGGAAGCATGCAGGCAAATCCCCTACGGTTCTACATGCACGTACAAAGAACTTGCTACTGCGGCGGGATCTCCTCAAGCAGCAAGAGCTGCTGGGCAAGCAATGAGAAACAATCCAACTTCCATACTCACGCCATGCCATAGAGTGGTTGCTTCCACAGGGAAACTCCATGGCTTTGCTGGACAAACGAATCCACAAAGCAAAGAACTACGAAGAAAAGCCTATTTGTTACATCTCGAACAGACGGCGATCTTACGAGTATCATAATGGTATGAAACTCGCAATCGTTGGCACAGGTTATGTTGGGCTCGTGACAGGCACATGCTTTGCAAATGCTGGAAATAGCGTAACGTGCCTTGACATCGACCAAGAAAAACTCAAGAAGTTACGCAGAAGTGAATCGCCCTTTTTCGAGCCAGGGCTCTCTGAGTTAATGAATAGATCAATCGAAGCAGGACGGCTGTTTTTCACAGATTGCCCTGAAGAAGCATTTGCAGATGCTGATATTATTTTCATTTGTGTTGGCACACCAACGTCAGAACAAGGCACCTGCGATCTAAGTGGCGTGATGTCAGTTGCTGATCAAATCGCAAACACGATGCAACATCGATCAGGAACACTCCCCCTCATCGTGGTTAAATCAACCGTACCAGTTGGAACAACTGATCTCGTTGGTGAACGCATTGAATCGAAAAGCGGACGAGCGATCAGTGTGGCGAACAATCCAGAATTTCTGAGAGAAGGCTCTGCAATTGATGATTTCAGGAAGCCTGACCGGGTTGTTTGTGGTATTTCGGACTCATTTGGAAAAACAGTACTCACGGAATTGTACGCGCCTTTTGTTGAGCAAAGAAAAACGCTCTACTTTTTCGACATTCGCTCTTCTGAGATGGTGAAGTATGCAAGTAATGCGATGCTCGCTTGCAAGATTAGTTTTATGAATGAGATTGCTTCTCTCTGTGAACGCAACGGCGCAAACATAGAACACGTCCATGATGGCATGTGCAGTGATAGCCGCATAGGAACAGAGTTTTTCAATCCGGGAATCGGGTATGGCGGCTCATGTTTCCCTAAAGATACGCTCGCGGTTATCGAAATGGGTGAGAAAGCAAACGCCCCCTGCTTTGTAAACGAAGCAGTACACAACATCAATCAACGTCAACGCCATTGGTTTGCGGATCGCATCGTGCAACATTTTGGTGGATCACTATCAGGTAAACGTATCGCTATGTGGGGCGTAGCCTTCAAACCGAGAACAGATGACATTCGTGATGCACCTTCGATCGATATCGCAAAAGCCATGCTAGAGGCAGGCGCATCTGTTACTGCGTATGACCCAGAGGCAGCGGATAATTTTTCAAGAGAGATACCCAGAGTTGAAATCTGTGGGGACTTATACGAAGCAGCCCAACAAGCTGATGCTGTTGTACTTTGCACCGAGTGGGCAGAGTTTTCATCCCCCGATTTTGTAAAGCTGAAATCTCTGCTCAAAACTCCTGTTCTGTTTGATGGACGAAACATGTATACCCGGAGCACGATGGAGAAACACAACTTTCACTATTACTCCGTTGGCAGGCCTACTATTACGCCGATAACAGAAAAAGTGTAAAAGTACCCACCTTTTTTACAGGATTTTGACGTATTTACGGTTCAACTCCACCCTTGGTGCTACCCTTAGAACGTAAAGGAAGATACACATGGCAAAAGCAATCGCAGATCCAGAAGAAATCAGACGTTTTGCGCATGATCTCAAACGATTCAATGACGATCTCACGCATCAAATTCAAGTGATGCGTAGCCGTATGGCATCACTTTCACAGAGCTGGAGAGATCAAGAACAACGTAAATTTGAAGAAGAATTTGATCACACGATTAAGGCGATCGATCGGTTTGCGAAAGCAGGTACTGAGCAAATCCCCTTCTTGCTTCGTAAAGCTCAACGTATAGAAGATTATCTCCAACAACGGTAACCCATGCCTAATTCTGCAAATGTCAAATCCCTCGATGCACTGCAAGAGTTTCGGAGTGCGTTGATTGACTTCATTGACAAAGCAAAGCGTGCAACAACGACCGCTGAATCTGAAATTAGTCACATGCAAGGCTGGCTCTCAAACACACAACTCATGCATTGGAAATACGCGATACGAAAAAGAGAAGAGAAACTCGCTCAGGCGAAAAGCGAACTCTTTCGAGCGACTATTTCTCAACCTGATAATCCTCGCGGTCCAACCGACCAAGTTAGACTCGTGCGCAGGCGTAAGGAGGAAGTTGAACATGCAAAGAAAAAGTTACACAATACCCAAAGATGGGGACGCATTTTAGAACATGAAAACCACGAATATCGAGCCGCGATGACTCCTCTGACTGCGAGTCTTGAAGGCGAATTGCAAAAGGCAGTTGCAAAAATTGACAATGCAATCGTTGCCCTTGAATTGTATCTAGCAGATCAAGTTGTCGAAGCAGAGAAACTACCATCACCAACAGACACCGCCTCAATCGCAAGAAGAGGCGACGAACAAAAGGAAACTACCCATGAGCATGGCGAGTGCCAAAGGTCAATTGACGAAAGCAACGAAGAAACTCCTCCACAAATGGGATGATGCAGAAGCGAACTGGAATGATTCAGTGAGTAGCGCTATGGAGCATAAACACATCGAACCATTGAAGTCTTCTGTCAGAGCAGCAATTGTCGCGATGGATACAATGGGTGAAGTTCTTGCTAGAGCAGAGCAAGATTGCTCCTAAAGCTACACTATCACCACGACATGTCCCCTCTACTCCTCACACAATGCAAACAGATTGCTACCATCAGGAAGCTGATTACAGAGACGTTTCAAGAAGAAGCTGCCCTGCTTGAAGAAATTTCTCAACAAGAAAAAGACAATCGTTCACAACGAGAAGCAGCGCTAGAGCATTGTGCTGTACTTGCAGAGTCCAAACGGATTGCTGCGGATCAGATCTTCGAGAAAGATCGTAGAGAAGTCGAAAAAAGAAGAGAGTTAGAACCTCAAATTCTTAAAGAACGCCACGAACGAAGATTGTCAGAAATTGCTGACGAGGCTGAAGAATTACGTGAAGTTACCGAGGCGAAACTCAATGAAGCACAATGGCTCGCTGAATCAGTGTACGAGGCTTCCATTCAGAAACCAAGAGAACGGGTCGAAAGTATTGAAGAAAAGCTAAACAAGGATCTAGAAAAACTTGACCTCCTTTGCGAAGAAGCACCGAGGATGCTCGCACATCTGAGACAACATGATGACTCAGAGTTCGATGTACGGGATGACTCTCGTAAAAAAGAAATGGGTCAATACGTAGAAGGTGCATCGCAAGCACTCGATGCAATCAAACACGATGGCAGGGCCATCTTATTCGTTGGCATTAGGCCACTCCTCATCACTTTGGGTGTGACTGCACTCATCGGTGTTCCTGCTTGGCTCGTAGATACAAATCTAGAAACAAAATACCTCATTGGTGCTCCCGTTTTAGCGGCCCTGATTTCAATCTTTGGTCTCTTTATGATCTATACAACTGGAAGAAACTCAGTACAAATGAAAATGCAAGAGTTTCGCCAATGTGTCAGTTCTGCAAGAAGAGTAAGAGAATACGAGATACACAAAGCAGATCGTCGCAGAGAAAAAGAAGAAAAGAACCTTAAAGAAACTCGTCAACAAGAATTAGCAAACGCGGAAGAACAGTACGGACCAAGGCTCCGAGAAATACAACGCCTCTATAAAAAAGACATTGGAAAGGAAGAAAAGAGATTTGAAACGGTCGCAGCGACTCTAAACACAAAACTTGAACAAGATGCTCAAGATGTCCAAGAATCCTTTGACAGAGACATCGAAGAAGTAGAACAAGAGAAACGTGCAACAATAAAAACCATTGACGAGACATGGAACGCACAAAAGGAAGCGCTCTCTGCGAAAAAAAAATCGGTTCTCTCCACCCTATCGAACCGGTGGGATTCTGCATTCTCTTCTTTTACAACAGAGTTGAGCAACCAACGAAAGACTACTTCGGAGTTGTTCCCTGCATGGGAAGATGCACATTGGACGTCGTGGATTCCTTGTACAACGCCACTCGATCGCATTCACATTGGGAACTGTAGTGTTGATCTGACGACCATCGGGGGGGCGTTGCCTGTAAGCGATTCTCTACAACTTCCAGAACCAACAACTGAACAGTTTCCTGTCTGCGTCACACTACCAAGAGATGCTTCACTCCTTGTCACATCAAGTGGCAAAGCAAGGGCAGAAGCAATCAGTATTATTCAAAATACAACCGTCAGTGTGCTCACAGCTGTTCCGGCAGGAAAAGCAAAGTTTACGCTCATTGATCCGGTTGGTTTGGGTGAAACGTTTGCAGGTGTGTTGCATCTTGCAGATTATGAAGAATCGCAACTCCTAGACCGAGCATGGACTGAAACTCGGCATATCGAACAGCAGTTGATGAACCTCACGCAACACATGGAAACAGTCATCCAGAAGTATTTGCGTAATGAATTTGAATCGATTGACGATTACAACGAACAAGCGGGTGAAATTGCTGAACCGTATCGATTCCTCGTCATCGCAGATTTTCCCGCAAACTTTTCAGACAACGCCGTCAAACGTTTATCGAGCATTATTACAAGTGGTGCAAAATGTGGCGTCCACGTCCTGATGCATCGCGATACTGGGCAATCGTTACCTCAGGGAATTGATGAAGACACACTGAACCGTATCTCGATGAGATTGAAGGAGATCGAAGGAGAACTACGAATCGACGAAAAGGAGTTGCAAGGTTTACCACTTGTAACGAGTAACCCACCAAATGACGAAACGACGACTCGTGTCGTGAAAAAAGTAGGCGAGCTTGCAGAAACAACCCACCGTGTCGAAGTTCCCTTCAATGTGATTACTCCTAAAGGAGATGAATATTGGAGCAAATCAACATCGAACAAACTTACAGTTCCACTTGGGAGAGCGGGCGCAACTAAATTACAAAACTTGGTCTTGGGGCGAGGTACTGCACAGCACGCACTCATTGCTGGCAAAACGGGCTCTGGTAAGTCCACATTACTCCATGTATTGATCACAAACCTTGCTCTTTGGCATAACCCTGATGAAGTCGAATTTTATCTTGTTGACTTTAAGAAAGGTGTTGAATTCAAAACATATGCAACACATCAATTGCCACATGCACGAGTCGTTGCAGTGGAGAGTGATCGTGAATTTGGTATCAGTGTGTTGCACAAACTCGACCTTGAGCTCAAGCAACGTGGTGAGTTGTATAGAAAACTCGGTGTGCAAGATATTGCAGGGTTTAGAGAAGTTTCTGATGAACCCATGCCCCGCATCCTTTTGATTGTTGATGAATTCCAAGAGTTCTTTGTAGACGATGACAAAATTTCTCAAGAGGCATCGCTTTTACTTGATCGAATTGTCAGACAAGGTCGTGCATTTGGCATTCACGCGATTCTCGGTTCACAAACCTTAGATGGTGCGTACACCCTCGGGCGATCAACAATGGGGCAGATGGCTGTACGAGTTGCGCTGCAATGTTCGGAAGCAGACAGTTACATTATCCTCAGTGAAGATAATGCTGCTGCACGATTACTATCAAGACCAGGCGAAGCGATTTACAACGATTCTGCTGGAAAAATCGAAGGGAACAGCCCCTTCCAAGTTGTATGGCTTGATGAAACAATTCGAGAGGCTGAACTCTCAAAAGTCAAGGAACTGTACAAGGGTGAACCGAGAGAGATGGTCGTCTACGAAGGGAACACCCCTGTTTCATTGGAAGACAATCGTTCGTACCAAAAACTTTTGCAAAATCCTCCAACCGATCTCCCCATTTCTGCCTCCGCTTGGCTTGGTGCAGCCATGGCTATCAAAGAAGACACTGCAGCAATTTTTAGGCGAGCAACCGCAAACAATTTGCTCATCATAGGTCAACAAGAAGAAACGACCACTTCTCTTGTTACTTCAACGATTCTTTCTCTTGATGCACAATATCCAAATGAGTCTTTACAACTATTTGTTCTCGATGGCACACACAGTGATGCGACGTTCGCTTCAACGATTCCAGCCACACTCGATCATTGTACCTGTGATACACACTTGATTGGACACAGAGAAGTTGAGCAAACAATGCATGCGTTGTATCGTTCGCTGCAAACCCGAATCAATGAAGGAGCGGAAGGTAAGGCAACACAATTTTTTATTGTCAATGGGTTGCATCGATTCAGAGATTTACGCCGCAATGAAGATGACTTTGGGTTCAGCATGAGTGATGAGGAGAAGCAAAAAACCGCTTCTGAAATATTTGCTGAACTTCTAAAGGAAGGCCCAGCGCTTGGTATCCATCTGGTAGTAGCGACTGATACGCTGATGAACCTCAACCGTTCGATTGATCGACAAGGGTTGAGAGAATTTGATCTTCGAGTCCTCATGCAAATGGGGAACAATGATTCCTCAAACTTGATTGATTCGACAGCAGCTTCTAAACTTGGAATGCATCGTGCGTTGCTCTATAGCGAAGAGTCTGGAACGATCGAACCATTTCGTCCGTATTCCCTACCATTCGTTGGCGACGTGCTTTCAAAGTCATAAGATCCATACGTTTTCTTGTAGAGCCCACCTCCCCCTCACAAGTTGAAATTGCTAAGATACGCGACCATTCCATTGGAATTGCTAGAATATGCAAGTTTCAATGCGGGCCATTAGCTCAGTTGGCTAGAGCGCTTCGTTTACACCGAAGAAGTCACAGGTTCGAGTCCTGTATGGCCCATTAGTCGAGTTGCTAGAAGTAATCAACTACCTGCAGCAAAAGGAACTACATCATTTGAGTCGTGAGTAATCTTTCATTAACCCCAAACCCCAATAAGAATTAGCAAATCTGAAACATCTACCACTCCACTGAAATCAATATCAGCAGAACCATTGCTACCCCACATCTCAAGCAAAATAAGCAAATCCGTAACATTAACGATTCCATCAAAGTTTAAATCAGCAGGCACTGTAACATCGCAAGAGTCACAGTCATCCTCTATACAACCACCCAAAATAGTGATGACTCCACCACCACTTTGGGGAGTTGATGGAGCAGTATTTCCACACACACGAGTTCGTTCAAGGATAAGGGGCGCTTCTTCAGAACCTCCCATGATTCCACCTATACCTCCGTCCGCATAGTTACCAGTAACAGTGCAATCAACTAATCTAAACATACCGCTGGTGGAAGTGAACCTAAACGCACCTCCAAAGCCATTATTTTCCCATTTCGGATGTTGCGCAATGTTATTCATAATTACACAATCGATCATTGTGATTGATGAATGAAGATTAATGTACATACCACCGCCGTGCCACAAAGCATGGTTGTCGCGAATGATACAGTTTCTAAAGATTAAATCTGCTGCCGCGAGGCGTACCCCACCACCATACTCACCAACTCCATTAATCATTACAAGGTTTTCAACCATAGTGCCTTCATTAGTGTAGACCGCTCCAAACACCTGCCCTAATCCCTGAGCATCAAGTGTTGTTGTCGGATTCCCATCAGAGTCAACAGCACCTTGAATATGAACTCCATCTTTACATACTAAAGTTTCTTCAAGCAAATAGGTGCCTTCAGCAATTTGGATGATGTCACCAACGGTGGCAAACTCCATCGCTTCTAAAGGGTCATCAAAGTCACATGTGCCATCAAGACAAACTGTAATAGTTTCAGCAAATGCAGAAGAAGTGAAAACTGACAATGCTAAAAGAGAAAAGAAGATATGTGAAGGAGATTTCATTGTTTTAGGACTTCCATATATATATGTTCATTTATAAGTTAACGTATGACTAAATTTTCGAAGTACTATTCGAAGTACTCTGTCTAAAAGATGTTGCTTTTAATTCTATAATTAGCATAATAAATGGTAAGGATTCAAACAAATGTATGCATTGATGACATTGATCTTATTAGTAGCTGACCCGTCTGGAGGTTTACAAGGCAAACCTCTCCCCATGAGCTCCCCCCTTGTAGGCGAATCTGGTGCATGCTGTTATCAATCAGGAGATGAATATTTTTGCCAAGATATTCCTGGAGCTGAAGGGCAATACTTATGTGAAACTGTTTTTCAGGGAGTGTGGCAAGGAACTGGTTCTGATTGCTCCAACACTGATTGTTATTCTGGTCTGACTGGAGCATGCTGTATTGAAGATTTTGAGTTGTACTGCGAAGAAGGCTTAACTCAAGAACAGTGTGAATGGAGCTGGGGCGGGACGTACCTTGGAACTGACTCAACCTGTGCAGTAGAAGGGGATTATTGTCAATCTGAAATCGGAGCATGCTGCATTGATTTTTACGATTGCTATGACAGTATGACTGATACTGAATGCTATTGGATGGGCGGCGATTTTTCTGGCGATGGAACAACTTGCAGTCAGGATGCCCCTAGTTGCACCGTCTACTATGGAGCATGCTGCTTTGGTGACTTTTGCGAAGATTATGTTGAAGAATATGCATGTGAGTCTAATGGCGGCTATTCATTTTGGGCTTTTTCTTCGTGTGATGAGTTAACTGACGTTGAAGAATGCGTTTATCAAGAGCCCCTGGGAGCATGTTGCGTCGACAATTCTTTTTGCTATAGCGATTTTGCGGTGCATCAATGTGATGATTATGGTGGGGAATGGTTTGGTCCTGATACATCTTGCCAAATAATCGATTGCATTGACCCAACTGGAGCCTGTTGCTATGAAAATGATTGCCAAATTCTTTCTGAATGGGAATGCTATTATCAAGATGGCTTTTTTTACGAAGAACAGGAATGCGATATATGTTCTCCCGATTGCCCTTCAGACTTAAATCAGGATGGAAATGTAAATGTAAGCGACTTACTTGCAATCATTGCTGCTTGGGGCGTTGACTGTGATGGCTGCTCTGAAGATGTAAATGATGACGCGAATGTGAATGTCGCCGATCTACTCATTGTGATTGGCAACTGGGGTCCGTGCGAGTAACATCGATGCACGATCTTCTACAAAAAATAGCAACAACGAAGCATTTTTTCGCAATGTAGAAAAACCGAACTAATCTCAGAACATACCAAAGTTGACATTAGAATTGTTTCCCACTTTAAGGAAACGATTCGCATGCTTGCAAGTTGGGGGGCGTGTCCGTAATACGCAACACCAAAATGAACAACCCCAGCACCTCCGCACTAGCGGAGTTGCTGTTGAAATGCCCCCCATTGCGCCGTAAGCGTGATGCAAGACATTTTTGAAAAAAAATAATCATTGATTTTCCTGTAAAACATGACAAAATACTCTTATACTATTTTTTAGAGGAATACGTTTAACTGAGAGGAATCCCCCCCAATGCGAAAAATCTACGCTTCAATCGTAGCCATGTTGGCCTTAACCCTGACCGGAACATCATTTGCAGATAGTCCTACTCCTGCAATCGGGTGGGGCAACAACGCGGATGGTCAATGCGACATCCCTGCTGGCGCATTCGTGCTGATTGCTGCAGGCACCTCCCACACCATCGGATTACGCTCGGATGGCACAGCAATTGCGTGGGGCGACAACTTCTATGGTCAATGCGACGTCCCTGCTGGCGAAACATTCACGCAGATTGCTGCAGGCACCTACCACACCATCGGCTTACGCGCTGACGGCACAGCAATCGCGTGGAGCTGGAACAACTATGGTCAATGCGACGTCCCTGCTGGCGAGACGTTCACGCAGATTGCTGCAGGCGGGTACCACACCATCGGCTTACGAGCTGACGGCACAGCAATAGCGTGGGGCTGGAACGGGTATGGTCAATGCGACGTCCCTGCTGGCGAAACCTTTGTGCAGGTTTTCGCAGGTCTAAACCACACCATCGGCTTACGCGCTGACGGCACAGCGATTGCGTGGGGCGACAATAACTATGGTCAATGTGACGTCCCTGCTGGCGAGACCTTTATAAAAGTGGCTGCAGGCACCCACCACACCATCGGCTTACGCGCTGACGGCTCAGCGATTGCGTGGAGCTACAACTACTATGGTCAATGCGACGTCCCTGCTGGCGAGACCTTTGTGCAGGTTTTCGCAGGTGAAAACCACTCCATCGGCTTACGCGCTGACGGCACAGCGATTGCGTGGGGCCGCAACAACTATGGTCAATGCGACGTCCCTGCTGGCAATCTACCCTTTGTGCAGATTGCTGGGGGCGGGTCCCACACCATCGGTTTGCTAGGGGAGTTCGGATGTTGCTTTGGAACCGATTGCATCAGTGTGACCGAGGCGTTATGCGCAGAGACGGGCGGTACTTGGCTTGCGAATGGTTGTGATGACTGCGTTGAACCACCTATCCCAACAGGCGCGTGTTGCGTGAGTTCAGGGTGTTTCGATGGCACCGATGCTCAATGCACGCAAGCGGGCGGCACTTGGCTAGGCGAAGGCGGCGTTTGCGATAACTGCCCTGCTTCTTGTGCTGGTGACACCGACGGAAACGGTATCGTGGACATCGAAGATCTCCTCAACATGCTTGCAAGTTGGGGGGCGTGTCCGTAATACGCAACACCAAAATGAACAACCCTAGCACAAACTGGGGCTCTAATGATTGGCAACGTACAGTCATCCTAGGATATAGATGCAGAACTTATTTCTGTCAAGGATGTAGAGATATCCAAACCAAGACGTAGTTACTTTCTCCACGTTGTGTGGCATTGGATACATGATTGTTTTAGTTGGCGAAAGCATTGATCTAACAATCCTATATCAACAGTTTCCTTGATTAAAACTTGCTCTAATCTAGATGCTT
>JASMLY010000086.1 GCA_030748455.1 Phycisphaerales bacterium
TGACGCAGCATCTCTAATTGAAGCGACTCCAAGGAAAGGAAAAATGACAAGAGGAAGAAGTGCTGTGGCTGTTAGTGGTACCGCCTCGCTCATCCACCAAATAGCCATCCATGAGAGTGCGGCGAGGGTCATTCGGCCAGCCTCTGAAAAAACAACGCCATCGCCAAACTCAGTAGGTGCAATGAAATAAATCAAGGCTGCGATCAAAGGTCCTGCGAAAAGTCCAATCCATCGAATCATGCTTGGTTACTCCTTGCTCGATGGAGAATTTGTAAAAACGGAATAAACAAAATGACCGCAGCGCCAATCAGTGCTCCGCCAAGAATCCACTCGTGGAAAAGTAATTTTCCAGTTCCAAGCAATATACAAAGGAGCAGTGCCATGACAAGTACCCATTCGTACAATCCAGCACGTAACTCCGCAGGAACTTTTGAAATAGCATTCCATCCAATCCCGCCAATCTGCATTTTGTCATGAAATGCAATAGTGGCATCATTTGGTTCAGTTGAAGTTGCAAATGCAACTGGAATCCACACTGCAGCAACGCCAAACGTCATGATGAGAACGCGAAGTCCGAATAAATCTTTCTCTGGGTCTTGCACATAATGTAAAACAAGAGTTCCAAAGACAACTGTGGCAATAAGTGACGCAAGTTCAGTTGCAGCATTTACTCTCCACCAGAACCACCGAGCAATCATGACAGTTCCAATGCCTGCAAAGAACACACCAATAAACTTGAATGCACTGAGAATATCTGGGATCAACTTTGTTGCAACAATTGCAGCCGTCATGATAAACATCATGGTACACCTAGCCACCCATACATAATGTGTTGGTGGTGCATTGCGGTTGATGTATGGTTCATACACATCATTGACAATATATGACGCGCCCCAGTTGAGGTGCGTGTCGATCGTGCTCATAAATGCAGCAAGCATTGCTGCAACCATGATTCCTTTTAGACCTGCTGGTAAGAATTGATCGATCATTAAGGGGAAGACATGTTCAGAGTCTTCGACCTCTGGGAAATAGATAAGTGAAAGTATTCCCACAATAATCCATGGCCAGGGGCGCAAGACATAATGTAAAAACGCGTACCAAAGGAATGCAAGTTTTGCGTCCCGTTCATTTCTTGTTGCAAGGAGTCGCTGAACGGAATACCCTTTTCCGGGGGCGGATGCCCACCACAACACCATGACATAGACAACAAATGTAAAGAGTGGCCAGCTGATTTCATCATAGCGGGGGAAAAATTGTAAGAGTTCCGGTTTGAAATGAGGCGTTTGGGCGAGTTTCGCCATAAGACCTTCACCACCAGAAGCATCGGTGTACGCGATAATTGCAAGGCCAATTGATCCAATCATTGCTAAACCAAATTGCACGATGTCAGTGTAGACAACCCCGTATAAACCAGACATTGCAGAATAAAGTAGACCAACTAGTCCAAGAACAAGTAGAACAATCCACGTGTGTTGCGGATCAATGCCAAGGAGCACCGTTGTGATTTTGACCATTGCAAGGGTGACCGCAGCCATCACGACGCAGTTTACGAATATGCCTTGGAAGAAAGATTTGAAAATGCGAAGCAACGTTGTAATTGGTCCATTGCCATATCGAAGTTGCACAAACTCGACGTCAGTAATGACTTCGCTTCGTCGCCAAAGGCGGGCGAAAATAGTTGCGGTTGCAACTTGGCCGATGAGTACGCTCCACCAGAACCAGTTAGAGGCGATCCCTTCGTCTCTACTCATTGCTGAAACGAAGACGGGTGTGTCGGCTGCAAAAGTTGTGGCGACAATTGATGTCCCTGCGACAAACCAGCCTAGTGATCTTCCTGCAACGAAAAAGTTTGTTGTCCCCTTGCTCGCTTTCTTCGTAAACCAAATTCCGATCCCTATGGCTGAAACTATGTACAGAGCAACAATAATCCAATCAATGGGGGCCATGGTTCACTGTACGATACTCGATATGGGTAAAGATGAACGCATCTCAAGGCGCGGAATGTTACGCGGTGATTGGTTTAAGAAACTTCGTGACCGAGGTGCCGAGTTGATAAAAGAAGAGAAGGAAGAGGAGTTCAGAATCGTCTCACCCGTTGGGCAAGCACGCAGAGGAAGTTCGCATCTTCATAGACCTCCACATGCAATACCAGAACCCGAGTTTATGGCAGGCTGTACCAAATGTGACGCCTGCATCGAAGCGTGTGAACCGCACGCAATTTTCCGAGCACCAGAAAGCAATGGGAACACTGCCGGAACTCCAATCATCGATTCTTCTGGGCAACCTTGTATCATGTGCGAGGATATGCCATGTGTTCCTGCATGTGAAGTTGGTGTGCTGCGACTGGATGCACCAGTTGCCATGGGGTTAGCGAAAATTGATTCGATTGCGTGTCTTGCGTTTCGCGGCACCGTTTGCACAGTTTGCGTAGAACAGTGTCCAGTCGATCATTGCATGACGATGGAAGCGGGTCGGCCCAAGATTGACGACGAACTTTGCACCGGTTGCGGCGTTTGCCTCTACGTTTGTCCTGCTCCTGGTCCCGCAATACACCTTCTCCCCACATAAACTAACCCCCAGTTAATTTCTTAACCGGGGGTTGTGTAACTTCACATGAATAGGTAACAAACTAATTCATGAGGAAAGAAGTGGGCGTGTGGCATTGGATGCAATTGCGGCGTTCCGGATGGTCGGTGAGTAAACCGCTGTAACCCTGCGATCCATGGCATGCGATGCAATTTGTTCGCATGAATAATTCGTGCGGCATTGTTGGAGGTGCACCTTCAAAAGAGCGTTCTCCTCCAAGCAGAGGTTCTAGACCTGCGAACGTGTTTGGAATCACTGCTACTTCACCGATGAAATCACTTTCGCCTTCGATATGACACTGCACACAGTTTGTAAGATCTGGGTGTGGTATTGCACGAGCAATTTTTTTGCCCATTGTGAACCCTTGCCCATGGCAATCGAGACACGATTTATTGTCTCCATACGATGCTGCGTGTGGCATCACGGGTGGAGCACCATCAAAACTCCGGTGTTCCATTCGTTTGCCAAGTGTTTCTTCACGAGATTCATTTGGTGTTCTATACCCACGAATCTTTAAGTCGCTTGCTTCCGCTGGTGTATGCAACCATCGTTCTTGTGACATTTCAGTCGAGGCGTCGTTTTGCACAGGTGGTGCAATGTGTGCAGCAGTTGCTGCAAGCAAGAACACGCCTACGCCAATGATCCAAATTGAATGTTGTTTTCTGAAATTCATGGTAGCCTCCTTACGCTTTCTTGATGCGAGCGGCGCACTTTTTGTAGTCCGGTTGTTTTGAAATCGGACATATCGCATCAAGCGTCAAATTATTCACAAGTTGCTTTTCGTCAAAGAATGGGATAAAGATAGAACCCTTTGGTGGCTCTCCTCGTCCTCCTATCCAAGCAGGTAGTGTTAGAGAACCACGAAGCGTTTCTACAACCACATCATTTCCTGATCGAACACCAAGTTCTAGTGCATCTGCGCTGTTAAGTTCGACATAACAATCGGGCATGGCTCTACGAAGTTCACTCACCCTGTTGGTCATTGAACCTGTGTGCCATTGTTCTAGAACTCTGCCGGTACAAAGCCACATTGGATATTCTGGAGTAGGCGGTTCTGGATGCGCTTCATAAGGGCGAGACCAAATTTGTGCTCTATGGTTTTTTGTCTTTGAATTGTAGAAATCAATTTCACGCCCTTCTTCGACGAACGGATCATCAAAACCACTGAATCTGTACCGTGTTTCTCGCCAAGTTCCATCTGGTTGTTGAACCACTGGCCAGCGTAATCCACGAGTTTTCACGAGTTCATCATAGGGAGCAACGTTCTTTTTCTTCATGAACGTAAATGGTCGGTATTCTTCGTAAAGAGCACGATCGACGTTCATGTCGTAATACCGGTCCCAATCCCAAGCGGGGAATTCGCTACCTTGTTCGTCAAGGACAGTGAAGATGAACGTACCATCTTTGTCCTTCATGCCTTCAAAGCCACGGTCGAAGAGTTCCTTACTCACGGCGATCACTTGCCAAACATCGTCACGTGCATCACCTGGTGGATCTACTTGTTTGAACCACTGTTGCGTTCTTCGCTCAGAGTTCCCAAAGATGCCGTTCTTTTCAACCCACATTGCAGATGGCAACACAAGGTCAGCAGCTTCAGTTGTTGATCGAGAGGAATCTGAGTTGTTTGGGGCGCACCTCTTAGGGTTGGACGTTGATGCGTACTATTCGCGTATGTGTGAGATCGCTGACGAGTTTCAAGCAAAACAATCGCTGTAAAAAGCATGAAAGACGTCTCTTTTAACAAAGATTTGCTTAAAACAGGATATCGAGAGTTACAATACTTTGTTAATATATTCACATGATCGGAAGAAATGCCCAGTTAGGCATTGCGGCCTTAGTCGTGCTCTCTAAAAGTGAAGGGAGATTGTCTGCGACCGAGATTGCGGAAGCGTCAGGCTTAAGCGGACCATCCGTTGCCAAGGTTCTCTCTTCCCTTCGGTCAGCAAACGTTATTGACAGCATCCCAGGCCCTGGAGGTGGTTTTATGCTAGCGAAAGCTCCAGAGGAGATTTCGGTGCTCTCAATTTGTGATTTCTTTGAATCGGAAACCGCGATGCCTGATCCCTGCGCCATCACATGTGGTTGCAGCGAAGAAACGCCGTGCAAAGTGTGTGAAGCGCTCGTTCAAGTAGACTCTCTTCGAATGGACACATTGCGAGAAATGAATATCGCTCAGATCGCCGCTGTGTAACCACCCACAGATTTTACCCATCCACAATTGAAAGTGACGCTCACTCGTAGGCTGAAAGGCACGGCGGGGTTCTATTTTTGGGGGGAGTGAATTATGCTACACAGATGATGATATCGAAGCGATTGGAGCCATTTGGTGAAACGGTGTTTGCAACATGGTCAAGACTTGCAGTGGAGCACGATGCAATCAATTTGGGACAGGGATTTCCAGATTTTCAAGCACCCGAATTCGTGAAAGAAGCCGCCATTAAAGCGATTAGGGATGGGGAGAATCAATACTCCCGTTCAGCGGGTCACCCAAAACTCGTTGAAGCCGTTGCCGATACGTTTGAAATCCCAGTCGAGGCAATGGAAGAAGTGACTGTGACCTGTGGCTCAACTGAGACGATCGCTGCTGTTCTATTGGGATTGATCAATCCAGGAGATGAGGTCATTATCATCGAGCCGTTCTACGATTCCTATCAAGCATGTCTCTCTATGGCAGGAGCGAATGTCAACATCGTCACACTCCATGCACCAGATTTCACACTAGATGAAGAAGAATTGCGGGCGGCTTTTACAGACCAAACGAAAATGATCATCTTGAACTCTCCGCACAATCCAACTGGTCGGGTACTTCATCGAGAAGAGTTATCGTTGATCGCCGCTCTAGCGATACAGCATGATACGATTGTCCTAAGTGACGAGGTCTACGACAAACTTGTTCTCACAGGTGAACACATTCCAATCGCAACATTGCCCGAGATGAAAGATCGAACGATCACTTTACGATCACTTGGGAAGGTCTTTTCAGTCACAGGTTGGAAAATTGGATGGGCGGTTGCACCAAAACATCTCACCAATGCAATTCGACAAGCACACCAATTTTTGACATTCTGTGCAGCCACACCGCTGCAAGTTGCAGCAGCAGAAGCACTTAGAGCGCCAGACAGGTACTACACGTCATATACAAACGAATATCGTCAACGACGAGATCTGCTCGTTGAGGGGCTTCGCAGCGTTGGATTCAATGTCCACACGCCTGAGGGGACCTACTTTGTCCTTGCGGATCACACACCCTTTGGCTTTGGTGATGACCTTGCGTTTTGCCACCATCTTGTGAAAGAAGCTCGAGTCGTCGGCATTCCACCCACAGCCTTCTATGCCAAGAGTACTGAAGGGAAGGGGTTGGTTCGTTTTGCCTTCTGCAAAAGCCTAGAAACGCTAAAAAACGCTGTAGAACGCTTGCAGGTGTTAGCCTGATCAACACATCGTCGGGTACAGGGGTTGGCTTGAACCGAGACTTTTGCTATGATGCAACGTTCCCCAAAGGACAGGAGCTCTCAGATGTACGCAATTATCGAAGATAGTGGAACGCAAATTAAACTTACCTCAGGCGATGTCCTTGACGTCGATCTCCGCGATTGTACTGATGGCGACACGTTGACATTTGACAAAGTTCTTATGATTGGTGGAGAGGGTGAACCAACACTCGGAACTCCCTACGTAGACGGCGCAACAGTCGCAGCTGAAGTGATTGAAGAATTCAAAGGTGAAAAGCTTGATATCATCAAGTTCAAACGTCGTAAAGGATATCGGCGAAAAACCGGTCACCGACAGCGATACCTTCGAATCAAAGTGGGCGAAATCTCTGCAAGTGCGAAGAAGAAAACCACGAAGAAGAAAACTACGAAAAAAGCTGATTCAGACGCGTAAGCTTACTCTTCTATAAAAGAATATTGTCTCGCGTGGGCTGCGATTTTACGTGCGAGTTTTGGATTTGCTTTCGCGTAAATATGCCCGCGCATTGTCGAAGGAGTCATCAAATCTAAAAAGTTTGGGGAGGAAGATTGAAGTTCGACGGTGGCATCTTCCATCAGAATTGAGAGCCCCTCTTCAGGTGAACCGGAGGGCCAGCCGTACCCCGCTCCGATATACACCCCAACTTCATCACCAGAAAAAACGTATTGTGTGATTGTGATATTCGTGGATGTAGAAGCCAATGGAGTTTTACCAGGCATTGGGATCCAAAGAACCTGCATTCGAGTGATCTGACCAGATTCAAACTCGCCACTTTCAAGTTGCGGTACTGGTATGTTCGTTGCCCAGAGTTCTCCCTCTGTTGTAGTACTTGGCATTGCTGCTGCAATTGTAGAGTCGCAATGAAGCTGGAGTTGTTCTGGACCAAGTGAGTGGAGTTCCAATCCTTGATCTTGCCCGAGGAAACTCCCGTTCGTGCAGCCATAACAAAGAAAAAAAAGAGCAAGTGTGCTAGTTCGAAGCATGTTTTGAAGGGTTAAAAGTTGGAGTCGCATTCTGTGTGCGAGAACTGTTTTTGCCTGAGAGCGTGGATGGGATTCCTAAACATTGCAACGCATCGCGCTCGACGATCTGTTTCACAAGTGAACGCGGCACTGCTGGTAGGGGGGTTCCTTTGACAGAGCCGTTTACGCTGTACAAAGATTCGATTGCTTTTTGTGGTGTTGAATTTGGGAAACCGCTTCCAAAGAGAAGACGGTCCATTACGCCTAAACTTGCAGCTGTGGAGAGCGCGTTATACAGTTGCCACGGACGTGTTGCGACTCCTGAAACTTCAGCGAAAACATGTGGATGTTTTCCAGAGAGCACTAAGAGTTCATCTATCCAAGGGTATCCCATTTGTGTAAACATAATTCGCAATTCAGGAAAAGTGCGGGCGACTTCGTCCCAGTGGACTGGCCGAGCAAAGTCGAGAATTGCTGAAGCAGGAATCGGTTCAGGCATGGTCACGATGATTGGGAGTGAGTGCTCGATGCAAGATTCATAGAGTTTCATTGCTGCTGAGTGCGTTGGATGTACACCTGCAAGTGGTGGTGAGATCGCGATGCCAGAGAGGCCAAGTTGTAAAGCGGTTTGTAAATCGTATTCAGCACTCTGCGCAAGTGGGTCAATTCCAGCAATGCCGATCCTTCGCTGTGGGTCTCTGCAAACAAACTCGGCAATGAGTTCGGTTGGGATGTTGGCACCAACGAGTTCTGCTCGCAATCCATGTACAAGAGAAATATCAACGCAGGACATTTCGCGACCATGTGTCGCTGCATCTCCACTTTCTAGTGCCCAAGTAGGAGGTGTGCCCTTGCTCAACGTAGCGGCAGCTTCGTGGCCAAGTTGTCTAGGATCAGACCATAATCTTGTATGACAATCGATGATCATTGTTTCTCTCTACGTGTCGTATTGTACCATTTCTCCGCTGATGAAGGTATCATCGGCATGATGGTTACAAATGCCGAAATCAAATCCCCTCGTGAAGAAAATGGGCCTGTTTGGTCCGAATCAGATCTTCAAGAGAATCCGCACGTAGACGCAGATAAAGCGAAAAAAGTAGAGGCAATGTTTACCTCTATTTCGAGCAGATACGATCTAAATAATCGGCTCCATTCCTTATGGCTCGACCAAGTTTGGAGAAAAAAAGCTGTAAAAGCTGCAAACGTTACATCAAATGACACAGTGCTCGATGTCGCATGTGGCACAGGTGACCTTTCCACTGCGTTTGCTCGAGCAAATCCTCAATCTGTGCTTGGAATAGATTTTACGCAAGGTATGATCGACCTTGCAGTTCAAAAGGCAAAACGCGATCGTTTGGATATCGAGTATCGTCGGGGAGATGCAATGCAACTCGATGTACCAGACGAAAGCGTAGATGTGCTCTCGATTGCTTTTGGAATTCGTAACGTTCAAGATCCACGCGGTGCGTTACAAGAATTCCAAAGAGTGTTACGCCCTTCTGGGAGATTGGTGATCTTAGAGTTCTCAACTCCAAAGAACGCAGTTATCCGTTTCTTTAACTCGTTTTACACAAGGCAAATTATGCCAAGAACAGCGTCGTTTATCGCCGGTGATGACAGCGGGGCGTATCAGTATTTACCAAAAAGTGTGGATACGTTTCTGGAACCAGAGGGATTGCTGTCACTTGTAAAAGAAGCTGGTTTTTCTCGTACATCACAAACACCCTTCACCTTTGGTGTTTGTACGCTGACAGTTGGATATAAAGTCAATTAGATCGTTTCGGTTTCTCTTTTTGTGAAAAGCCTTCTGAGCGTTTCATTCCAGAACGAACAGTGTCGTATTCTTTAGGGCTTGTTCGTATAAATCCTGTACATCCTAATTCACCAAGAATCTCCGACTTCTCAAGAGATAGAAGCGCCTCTGTGATTGCTTCTTGGACCGCAGGTTGTAAGCCTTCCCGAGCAACCCAAGGTTTTGTTACGTTCTCAAAGGTATGGAGGACTGCGATTTTTTTGGGATCGCAGAGTTTATTGTAGGTTGATCCTTTGATTGCTCCTGCGTCATGCGACCCAGTAAGCACAGCGCTTGCAACAAGATCGTGCCTTCCAAGATAATCGAAGGATTGAAGATCTTCTTCATATATGCCAGCTTGCAGCATCTCGGCTTGCGCGAGATACCGACCTATGGTGGAGTTCCGATCACCGAATGCGAATGATCTTCCAACTAGATCTTGAAGCGATTTGATGCCCGAGTCAGTTTTTGTAATGATGTGTCCATTGAATCTAGTGAGGCCTTTCTTTTGTTCCATCGCAAGAAGTGTGATATTTTTGTTTCGCTGTTCTGCGAGGATGTACGATGCTGGTCCGAAACGAACAAAGTCAACTTCACCGTGCACCAATGCGTCAATGCCAGCATCATAATTTTTAAAAATCGTTAAGTGAATATCAACAGGATGGCCAAGGAGTTGCTCCACAGGTTCCTGAATCGCTTCAAGAATCGGTGTGAATTTACGATACATTACTGTCGCTCGATCAGACGGGTAGACACCAAAGTCAAGACGGAGCGGTATCTCATTTGCAGATGCAAACGTTACAACAGCCAAGAGGATGCTTAAGAAGCGAAGCATATGAGATACAATACGCGAAAGTGCAGTGTGCGGTTGTTATAAATTCGCCAAAATGGCATCAACATTTTCACCTGCGTCACCAAATAGCATCGAGGTATTTTCATTAAAGAACAGAGGGTTACCTACACCTGCATATCCCGTACCCATACTACGTTTCATGACGACGACATCGTTGGCTTTCCAAACCTCTAAAACAGGCATTCCTGCGATAGGGCTATTTGGATCGTCTAGTGCGCTTGGGTTGACGATGTCGTTTGCTCCGATCACCAGTACTAAATCAGTGGCAGGGAACGTGTGATTTATCTCGTCGAGTTCAAGCACGATGTCGTAGGGGATGTTTGCTTCAGCGAGGAGAACATTCATGTGCCCAGGCAAACGACCGGCAACAGGGTGTATGGCAAAGATAATCTGGGTGCCATTGTCTCGCAATTTTTTTGTAATTTTTGCAATTGTATGTTGTGCTTGTGCGACTGCCATTCCATACCCAGGAACAATGATGACGCTTTTTGCATCATTGAGCATTCGGGCAGTTTCTTCAACTTCAACAGAGGTAACTTCACCTTCAGGCGTTTGGGTCGTACCACCACTGCTATCGCTTGTGCCAAATCCTCCGAGGATCACACTTGGTAATGAACGGTTCATGCCACGGCACATAATCAAACTAAGAATTGCTCCACTTGAACCAACGAGTGCGCCAACAATGATAAGCAAGTCATTCCCCAACATAAAACCAGCAGCAGCAGCCGCCCAACCCGAATAACTGTTGAGCATGGAAACAACTACTGGCATGTCCGCGCCGCCGATTGCCATCACAAGATGGATCCCAAGAACACCAGTAATCATCGTCGCAAGGATGAGAAGCAATAAGGCGTTGTCACTGTGGCCGACAAAAAGAATGCCTAGCCAAACCGTTACTCCGAGCACAATCAAGTTAAGTACATGTCGAGCAGGGAGAAGTAACGGAGAGCCGGAAATAAGACCGTGCAGTTTTCCAAATGCAATAATCGAGCCTGTGAATGTAATCGAACCAATGCAAACACCAACGTACACTTCGATTTCGTGAATCGTGATTTCAATAGGTGATAGCCCTTCAAGTGAAGAAGGGTTTAACTTCAATGCAAAGCCGACAAGTACTGCTGCGGCGCCTACAAAACTGTGCAAAATTGCGACAAGTTGTGGCATCTCTGTCATTTTTACTCTGCGCGCAAGCGTGGATCCAATAAGAATCGCAGGGAAGAGTGCAGCTGCAAGAATGATGTAGTTTGAAACAGCGTCGCTCGCAGTTACTGCAATGAAAGCAAGCAACATGCCGATCATGCCGTAGATGTTTCCTTTTCTTGCGGTTTCTTGCGTAGACAAACCACCTAAACTCAGGATAAACATGATTGCTGCAACGATATAAAATATTGTGACTAAGCTCTGTGGCATTTGATTACTTTCTAAACATCGCTAGCATTCTGTTTGTAACAAGGAAGCCGCCAGCGACATTGATCGCGGCAAGTAGGACAGCTGCTGCCCCGAGTATTGCTGTAGCATTCACTTCAGGTTGAGAAATTTGAAGGATTCCCCCAATGATGATAATTCCAGAAATAGCGTTTGTGACACTCATCAATGGTGTGTGCAGTGCAGGTTTGACATTCCAAATGACCTGCCATCCGACAAAACAAGCAAGGATAAATACCGTGAAATGTCCTAAGAAAGATTCTGGCATTCGCATACCCATATAGATGATGCATACTGCGAGTGCGAGGATCGAGAAGGCAGTTCCCAACTGTTTGCCTAACTTGGAAGTTCGTTCCTTTGGTTTAGCGCGAGCTGCCTGTTCTTTAGTTTGTACAGGTCTAGAACCTGTGTCTACTGAATACGCTGGACCAGGGTTACGCGGCTTAGGGGGTGGCCAAGTGATATGACCATGATTCAAAACAAGAGCGCCGCGAATGACGTCATCTTCCATGTCGATATCGTAGTTTTCATCGCCACCCATTTCATCGAGTAGATGCACGATCGCTGTGCTGTAGAGGCGACTCGAGAGTGCGGCCATCCTACTTGGGAGATCAGTGTAGCCAATAATCGTTACACCCTTGTGGACAATTTTTTCGTTTGGTTTTGTCAAGGAGCAGTTGCCCCCTCGCTCAGCAGCAAGGTCGACAATGACAGATCCTTCTCTCATACTTTCAACCATCCCGCTTGTAATCAATTTTGGAGCGTCGCGTCCTGGGATTAGCGCTGTTGTAATAATGATGTCAACGTCGATTGCTTGTTCAGCGAACAGTTTCAATTCAGCTTTTAGGAACTCGTCGGACATTGTTTTGGCGTATCCGCCACCGCCCTCTCCATCTTCGGTGGGGAAGTCAAGTTCAAGGAACTCACCACCGAGAGATTCAACTTGTTCCTTTACAGCTTTTCGTGTGTCGAATGCTCGGACGACCGCTCCAAGACCCTTTGCTGCGCCGACAGCTGCAAGCCCTGCAACGCCACCCCCAATGATGAGTACTTTTGCAGGCTCAATCTTTCCAGCGGCAGTTACTTGCCCGGTAAAAAAGTGTGGAAATGAGTGCGCTGCTTCAACAACAGCTCGGTAGCCAGCGACATTTGCCATGGAGCTTAAGGCATCCATCTTTTGCGCTCTTGTGATTCTAGGGATGCAATCCATCGCGAGAACAGTTGCTTTCTTAGAACTGAGATGGTCTAAAAGTACGCCGTTTTTATCAGGCCAGAAGAAGGAGATTAGCGTCCCGCTGCTTTTGAGCATGTCTGCTTCGTGGGGGAGGGGTTCGCGAACTTTGACGATGATGTCAGAGCGTTCCCAAAGTTCTGATGGATCTTCGATGATTTCCGCGCCAACTTCTTCGTATTTTGGATTGCCGTAGTCCGCATGAATGCCTGCGTTCGATTCAACGAGGAGTGTAAACCCCATTTTTCGAAGGGATTCAACGCCTCGAGGAACGAGCGCTACTCTGCGTTCGTCATCTTGGATTTCTTTTGGTACGCCGATGATCATAACGTGTCTCCAGTATGGTAGAACACCGTATTCTACTCATTCTCGAAGGTTCCTGCACAGTTGTATACTGTGTGCTTGAGCATTGATAAGGAGGACTCAAAATGGAACCAACTGCTTCAGGATTCGCTGGAGGTACAATCGCAGGCATCCTGCTCTTTTTTCTACTCTTAGGTATCCTTCTGCAGTTGATTGCATGGGCAGGGATGTGGAAATCAGCAAGTAAAGCAGGGCAATCTGGGTTGCTTGCATGTATCCCAATTGTTCAAATGTTCATCTGGGCAATCATGGCAAAGAAAGAACCGTGGTGGGGGATTCTCTGTTTCATCCCAATTATAAATATTGTGATCATCATCATTATCCTCAATGAGATTTCGTACAACTTTGGGCGTGGAGTAGGCACAACGCTTGGGTTGATGTTCTTGCCATTTATCTTTTGGCCAATTCTAGGATTTGGAGAGGCTCAGTACCAACATTAATTCTTCGGATGTGTCTGTAACACAACCATGTCGTGATAGTGTTCGCTACGAGCCATGAGTTCATCGTGGGTACCAGACTCCACGATTTTTCCTTTATCAAGTACGAGTATTTGGTCTGCATCGCGGATGGTGCTCAGGCGGTGTGCGATGACGAAACTCGTTCGGCCCTTTAGCAAGGCAGACAAACTTTGTTGAATTAAGCGTTCTGATTGTGTATCTAAATTACTTGTCGCTTCATCTAAAATAAGAATCCGTGGATTTGCGAGAAGTGCTCGGGCAATCGCGATGCGTTGGCGTTGCCCGCCGCTGAGTTTGACACCACGTTCACCGATTTCTGTTTCGTATCCATCTGGAAATTCTGAAATAAAGCCATCTGCGGCAGCTTGTATTGCAGCAGTTTGAATTTCAACTCGTGAGGCACCGCGTTTCCCATAGGCAATGTTACTTGCTATGGTGCCTTCAAACAAAAAGATATCTTGTTCGACAATGCCAAGTAGGGTGCGATAGGAGTGGAGGTTGATCTCATGCAGTGGAGTGTCATCTAACTGTATAACACCAGAATTTGCCCGATAAAAAGCAGCAACTAAATTGCATAACGTTGTTTTTCCAGAACCGCTTGGACCAACAAGTGCGATCGTTTTCCCAGCATCTACGGTGAACGAAATGTTCGTTAAGACATCTGTTGCACTGTTAGGGTATCGGAACGTAACTTCACAGAATTCGATCTTTCCTTCAACAGAATTGGGATTCACGGTTTTCGTTCCCCGGTGTTCTGATTGTTCGGTAGTTTCTTCGTACAAATCTAGGACTCTGTCAAGTGCAGCAAGGGAATTTTGCAAATGTGTTGCGCTTTCTGCAAGTGTTGCAAGGGGTCCCATGAGCATTGCGAGGTATGTGAGGAACATAACCAAATCACCAGCAGTGATTGCTTGAGATTGCTCGATCGTGCCAGATGCGAGAAGGTCTCGGTCGTGGAGTACTTGCCAACCTCCAAACCAGAGGAGTGCGCCGGTTGCGACAGGAATAAGTATGGACCATGCGATATCTACACCACGTGAATACCACCATGCAAGTAATTCCTTTCGGACGAGGAGGTGGTTCGATCGTATCCAACTTGTTGCCTCTGTTCTTTGGCGGGAGAAACTCCGAACGACACGTGCGCCACCAAAGGATTCTGTCACCATTGCATCGCAATATTGCCGTGTTCCACGAATCGATCTCCACATTGGTCTGATTCTGCTGATCCAAGTTCGGTGGGTGAAGAACACAATTGGGAATAGAACGATCGAGCCGGCAAGCATTCGCCAATCAACAAACAGAAGAATGATCAGGATGCCAATGAGTTGAATAATCGCTCTCCATGGGTTATAGCAAAGTCCAAAGACGAGGTCGCCGATATTGCCAGCATCTTCCCGAACAAGGGATGCTGCTCCTCCAGATCGCAATTGATGAATTCGATGCAGTGGTAGAGAAGTTGCATGGAGGAAAGCTTTTCGTCTAACAGAAATTTGAATTCGTTTGGTCGTGCGAGTGGCGAGCCAACGACTTCGAATACTGAAGGCGAGGCTCAAAATAGAGAGCACGATGGTGACCAATGCAATTGTGCCAAGTAAGGTGAATTTGTTTTCTAATGTAGGGAACGTTTCGAGTATAGAAGCGGGCAATTGTTCATCGCCAAGAATGTTATCAAAGACAATTTTTGTTGCGGCGGGGGGGATGAGCGCGACTGATGCACCAATCGTGAGAAACCCCAGAGACCAAAAGAGATCGCGCTTGTTACGACCAGCGATCTTGAAAAATTCTGCAATGAGCGTGGCAAATGATCTGCTACGCTCGAGTGATCTCCTTGCAGAATCGATGTGTTGCGCTTCCCCATTTGCAATTGGTTCTTGTAAATTCCGCTTGAATGTTTCGAACCGTTGTTTGCTTGAATGCGTCTTGTTGACCATAAAACACGCATTCTACTTCACAAAAACTCACCGGGGGTGTTTTTTCGGTTAGACTCTGTTTGAGGTCTCGAACACATGGATCAAGAATTTGAAAGAGGAGCCTCCCTTGGTAGTGAAATACCACAAGAGGATGCCAAGAATAGATCTGCAAAAAAAATAATTGGAGGTTGTGGGTGTGGGTGTCTAGTCATACTCATTGTGCTCACCGGACTCCTCTATTGGGGCTATCGTCACCTTACTTCATACGTTCGAGAATTTGAAGAACAAGGGTATGCGCTGCACTTTGATCAAGAAGTTTCTATACACTCAGGTGTTATCACTGAAGGGCCGCTCGTTTTTTTCGCTCAAAAAGTAACCGTTGATGGAACAATTCAAGGTGACGTTGCTGCGATGTGTCAGCATCTCACGATTAACGGCACAATCGATGGCGATCTACACGTAAAAGCACAACTCGTCACCATTTCTGCAACAGGCGTTGTGACAGGTGCCATGCACTCGGATGGAGTGCAGGTGTTCAAGAATGATGGAAGAGTCGATGGTGAAATTAGCGGAACATTTCAAGTAAGTAAGTAAACCTATGAAGAACATATCGATCGTCATTCTTTTTGCAGTAGCTGCTGCAGTGCTCGCAACAGTGATAGCCAAATTGCTTGGAGTCGAAAATCCCGCTCCAATCAGCGGGGGAGTTGCAGGTGCAGTTTCTGCGATTGTTGCGACCAGAGTGTATAGATCCAAGGATAGTTGAGTACTTTTCAAATCGAGACCACGATTATTAAGGAGTCATCTTATGGCAAAAATTTCTGTTCCAGATGAACAACAACAAGTACCAGTAAATGAAGAGGGAAACGCTACAGTTGCATCACTTGCGCATTGGGCATTCCTCATCGGCTTCGTAGTGCCCTTCGCCTCTCTCATTATTCCCTTAGTCCTTTATAACACGACCGGTAAAGAAGACGAATTTGTCAAAGAGAACGCAAAAGAAGCATTGAATTTGTTTCTCTTCTCCATCATCCTTTTTTTCTTGTTCGCAATTCTATGCCTCGTGCTCATAGGGATTCCGCTACTTGTGCTACTCGGTCTGTATATGATTATCTTCCCAATCATTGCTGCAATCCAAACGATGAGCGCAAAGGTCGGGGATAATCCATATAAGTATCCCTTAATTTTTCGTCTCATCACTTAGGAGTTTTTTACAATGCAACCACATCGCGGAACAATGATTTTGGTTTTCGGGATACTGAGTATAATTGTCTGTATGCCTCTTGGCATTATTGCTTGGGTCATGGCAAATGGCGATTTGAAGAAAATGGATGCTGGCACAATGGATCCAGAGGGTCGTGGCAATACACAAGCAGGCAAAATCTGCGGGATTATTTCTGTATGTTTGGCTTTAGTCGGTTTTGTTTTTTGGTTTTTGCTTATGGTTCTATTTGCTGGTGGTGCTATTATTGCCAATTCGTAATTATTTTTTAGAGTTAGGATAAACACATGTTTGAAGAACGAGAAAATGCATTTGAAGCAAAGTATGCTCATGATCAGGAATTGCGATTTAAGTTAATCGCTAAACGGAATAAACAACTAGCAC
>JASMLY010000087.1 GCA_030748455.1 Phycisphaerales bacterium
GCCCTGATCCTGATTTCGGTGCTTGCTGTTACCAAGACGCTGACCTTGGCATGATGTGCGTGTTTATAGATGGAGCAAATTGTGCAAACGTAGGTGGAACTTGGTACTCAGGAGTTACCTGTGAATGTGCACCAGTATGCGAACCACCAACGGGCGCGTGTTGCTACATGAATGAATCAGGCGAAATGCTCTGTGTAATCACAGAGAGTGCACCATGCCTCACTCTTCCAAACAGTACTTTCTACGGAGTTGGTACAACATGTGCAAATGTTGTTTGCTGTGCTCCAGTTGGTGGGTGTTGTATTAAAGGAACGTGTCTACTTGCTAGCCAAGACCAATGCGATTCTGCAAATGGAGAGTGGCAAGGCATCGGGGTGATTTGTCCAAATGTCGAGTGTTACTTCTGTCTTGCAGACTTCAACGACAACGGAGCTGTTGATATAAATGACCTCTTACAGTTACTTGCTGCGATGGGAGTTTGTCCATGAAATATTTATCTACACATGTATTCACTCTAAAATTTAACGGAATGACACCTATGAAACAATTACTTTCACTAGCAATTCTCTTCAGCGCAACGCTGTGCGCAAGCACCTATGGAAACAGTAATCTTGGGGCATGCTGCTACACTGTTGATTGCGACACCTTCGGTTGCGTTGACACCTCATCTGCAGATTGCTACAGCATGTTTGGAACATTTGATCCTAACGAAATTTGTGCGACCATAGATTGCTCCGACCCTGTCAATCAAGATTACGGCGCTTGCTGTTATCAAGATGCAAACAATCAAGATTCTTGCATTTTTACTGACGAACTAGAGTGCCTCAATAATTTTATGGGTACTTGGCATCAAGGAATGCCTTGTGATTGCGTGCCATGTGACCCAGACCCATACGGCGCTTGCTGCTATTTGAAAAATTGTGAATACTGGGTTTGCGAAGAAATGTATCAAAGTGATTGCTACAACATGTTTGACGGCACGCACTGGGCAAACAAAACATGCGCTGAAATTGAGTGCCCAAGTTCTGACCTTGGTGCTTGCTGCGTTGAAGATGCGAACGGAGTGATTTGCTACTTCATCAAGGAAACTGATTGTGAAATGTACGGCGGCGTCTGGCACGAAGGCGTTCCTTGTGAATGTGAACCGTGTTTGCCTACAACTGGCGTATGCTGTTACCAAGATAACTGTGTATCGTATTGCAACGAAATGCCTGAGGCGCAGTGCTACACATTCTTCGGAAGTACATACTTCCAGTATGACACTTGTGCGACGGTAAGCTGTCCTCCAGCGCCAGAGGACTACGGAGCATGTTGTTACGATGACGCAGATCTAGGGAAAACTTGTTTTGAAACAAGCATGGAAGGATGCGATGACCTCCTTGGCACTTGGTATCCGGGCTTGCCATGCGAATGTATTCCTTGTGAAGACGATCCGTCACTGTGCGAAGTCGTTGCGAGTCCGAGTTGCGTTGGTCCTCCGCAATATCCATATCCTGAGTACCAAGCGTTTGGCATTGGTGAAGTTGCAGTCCAAACTGCTGCTCCAAATGTCACTGGTGAAAGTGTCATCATGCTCTTTGACCTTTCAGGCACCCTCCCTGTTGGTCAGGATACAAATCTCCTACGATATAACCATCCATCTTGGATTGGCGGAGTTGAAGGTAGCGACTTAGGCAGTATTTTTGGCCTTGCACTCGATGAAGACGGAAACATCTATGTGTCTACAAGTAAGTCATGGATGAGTGGAGATAACTCAGGTTTTGGTGGTTGGGGCGCAGTGTATAAAATTGATACGAATACTGCGCTTCCATCTTTGTTTGCATCGATTCCAATGCCAAATAACGAGAGTGGCCTTGGCTCAATTGGATACGACTGCGAGCGTGCACAATTCTTCGTTTCAAGTATTGAAGATGGCATCATCTATCGCCTTGATATGTCAGGCAACATTCTTGACTCGTACGATCACGGAACACCCTACACAGGAAACACAGGACCTGCTGCCTTTGGTGATCGCCCTTGGGCTGTTGAGGTGCATAACGGACGGCTTTACTACAGCATGTGGAATGAAAATTACTTGCAAGGCTCTTCCTCTATGGCAAATGAAATTTGGTCTGTAGAATTAGGTGGATCTGGTGCTCCAATTGCATCAACTGCACAACTTGAAATTACTTTGCCAGTGCAACCTGGTACGGATTGGTCATCCCCTGTTGCTGATATTGATTTCAGTTCAACCGGAACAATGTTCCTTGCTGAACGTTCCCAGCAGAACTGGACGACCCTTACCGCGCATAAGTCGCGCCTTCTTGAATATGAATGTACCGAATCTGGCTGGACACTTTCGCCAAATGTGTTCATTCTTGGCGGTGGAAATGGAGGAAACGCTGCAGGTGGTGTTGACGCAACGGACAACCGAGTGTGGGCTTCTGGAGATCTTCTCTGGCAAACACCATTCATTTATGGATTCCAAGGATTACCACTCACAGGGGGCGATCCAACAATCAGTGTTCTTGTCGATTATCAAGGAGTAACAGATGGCTACTTTGATAAAAAACGCATGGGCGACCTTGTAGTTACTGATGGCGATGGTAGTGGCACCACCGAAGGCGCATGTTGTTACTTAGAAAATTGCGAGTGGTTCTGTGATTATATGTTCCGTACAGATTGCATTACAAACTATGCAGGCGTTTTCTATCCGAACCTTATCTGTGAAGACATTGATTGCCCTGATATGACTGTTGGAGCATGCTGTTACACAGAAGGCAATATCGAATACTGCCAAGACACAAATGCTGCAGGTTGTAATGAATTGAACGGAACGTGGTATCCCGGCGTCCCATGCGAATGTGACCCGTGTGGAACAAACCCCCCAACAGGCGCCTGTTGTTTCCTTGATCCTCAAACGGGGCTTTGGACCTGCCAAGAGATTACTGAAAATGAATGTGGCAAAAAACCAGAAGGTTCATACGCAGGTGATTCTACTTTCTGTGCTGACGAACTTTGTTGCAAGCCCATCGGAGCATGTTGCGTCGCTGGAAACTGCTTGCTTGTTTCATCGGATCAATGTGAAGCGGGCGATGGCGAATACTATGGAGATGGATTCTCATGTGACACTGTGCAATGCGTCTATTGCGAAGAAGATCTCAACGGAGATGGCGTTGTGAATATAGACGACCTTCTTACACTGATTTCTGTTTGGGGTTTCTGTCCGTAACTTTTTGAGCAAGTGAAGCGCCCCAACTCAGTCCAACAGAGACTCCCATGATCGATCCTGCCGCGTAGTCAATTGGCATGGGGAAGATCAAAGTTGAGATTGTATTTTGCGTAAATCCAATGTCTGTGATGCCCATCGTTGCTGCGACTGCATAGCCGATCGCCGCAACTGCTGTGGGAATTGCATAGTAAAGAATAGGCTGTAGGTGAGGCGTATATTTTCTTGCAAGAACAGCGACGATAACTCCTCCTACAAAAGCTGAACCGATCGCTTGTCCTTTTGTAGGTGTTACGGCAACAACCCACACAACTGGCAACATTGCGAGTGAAAGAAGAACCACGGATAGAATATTTTTTAGAGCAAATGGATACGCATATGCCCCTTTTTCGTTCTGTGGAACATCTTGTAGTAGCCCACCAAAACGGAACATCGCGAGTGAACTTATGAGAAGACAAAGACTCATGAACACCGCTTCAAATACAAGAAGAGTTGAGGAAGAATCTGAGAAGACGAATTCTGTCACGCCATCTGTTCTCATTGCCATAGTGAACAACCCAAACCCGACAACAAACATTCCACTTGCAGCAGTTGTGGCTTTGGCTGTCACGATACCAAGTACCGTTGTGACGATGAGAACTAGCACAGTAAGAGATGCTGCGAGTACTGGTGTATTCGCCTGTAGAATCGTTGGACCAAGGGATCCCCTTTGTGAAGTGAGCCCAAGCGCTGCAATTGAGCCAATCGTTGCTGCGAACCCGAGGGCGAAAACCAATAGTGCTGTACGCATCCATGCTTGCATCCCTGCATAGTAGCATCGGACCACCATAAACGTCGCCTCCTCTCCTGATGCTAGGGAGGATGTGGGGTACAAGTACAGGTTCGCAAAGATGAGTCGGGGAGGCTAGTATGGTAGAGATGAATGATCAGGAAACGCTCGTCCTTGATGGAAGCCCCCTCGCTGGACCAAATATTGCAGCAGTTGCTCGGAAGGGACAACGAGTCGGCATCAGCGAACAGGCGAGTGCAACGATGGCTCGAGCTAGATCCATTGTCGAGAACGCTGCCAACGCTTCTGATCCTACGTATGGAATCAACACTGGATTTGGTGCGCTTTCTACAACAGCAATTTCTGGAGATGCTCTTTCTACACTGCAAATGAATTTGCTCAGATCCCATGCCGCTGGTGTTGGAACTACACTTCCAATTGATGTCGTCCGTGGCATGATGGTCATTCTTGCTGCGAGTCTCTGTCGCGGGCACAGTGGCGTTCGCCCAATTGTTGTTGAACAACTCGTACAAATGCTCAATGCGAATATCACCCCAGTGATACCTTCTCGTGGTTCCGTTGGAGCATCGGGCGATCTTGCTCCACTCGCACACCTAGCACTCGTACTCTGTGGTGAAGGCAACGCGTCACTTAATGGAAAAGTCATGCCAGGAAAAGCAGCGATGGCTGCTTCGGGAATCGAGCCAATTGTCCCCACTGCAAAAGAAGGACTCGCCCTCATCAATGGCACCCATCTAATGTGTTCCATTGCGACCCTTGCACTTGGTGACATTGCCAAAATCTGTGAAGCTGCTGTCATTGCTACTGCCATGTCAATTGACGCTGCAAAGGCTTCCGACATGTTTCTCGATGAACGATTGCATCTTGCACGTAACCAAAGCGGTCAACAAACTGTTGCTGCTTCAATCAGGTCGCATCTTAAAAATTCAACAATCCTTCCTTCGCATGTGGATGGTGACGAACGTGTTCAAGATCCTTACAGTTTTCGCTGTGCTCCTCAAGTGCTTGGTGCGGCAATCGAAGCGATCGCTCGAGTCACTGGAACGATCTCTGCTGAATTGGGTGCTGTCACTGACAACCCTCTTGTTTTTGCCGATGATGATGCAATTCTTTCTGGTGGCAATTTCCACGGGATGCCTCTGGCTATTGCTATGGATGAGTTACGGATCGCACTTTGCCATATCGCAGGAATCTCTGAACGCAGAGTTGATTGGATTCTTTCTGGCCACTGCATTCATAATGACCTTCCTTCATTTCTCGCTTGTAACCCCGGAGTTGAAAGCGGGCTCATGATCGCACAATATTCTGCAGCAGCGTGCTGCGCTGAATTGAGAACGCTCTCCATGCCGGCAAGTGTTTCGAACATCCCAACCTCGGGCGGGATCGAAGATTACAACTCAATGGGCGCGACTGCTGGGTTGTTACTCAGACAATCAGTCGATGTATGCCGGACAGTAATCGCGATCGAGTTACTTGTCGGGTGTGATGCACTTGACCACCATCGTCCACTTCGTAGTGGTGATGCCGTAGAAACGATGTACGAAAAGATACGCCAACTCGTTCCAACTCGTCATTGCGACAGATCCCCATCCGATGACATCACTGCGATCGAATCACTCTTGCTTTAGCAATCTCCCCAACGGGCGATGAGGATGAGTAAATCCTGAACTGTTACCTGAGAGTCTCCGTCAATATCTCCTGTAGAAGTATGTTGTCCCCAATGATCGATGATCAGGAGTAGATCAACAACATCGACTGAGCCATCTTCATCAATATCTGCAATACATTCACATGAATCAGGAATTGCATTCTGGTTAAGGTCTTCACTTAGCCCGTCACTAATATCAACCGCATCATCAACACAGTTTCGGTTACAGTCAAAAGCAAAAGATGATTCGTCTTCAACAACTCTCACAAGTCGATCTACAGATACACCGCTAATTGTTTGTTCGATTCCAGATGGCCACCGAACTGTCATCTCAAGAATCGAATTGCTTGAACCCAATCCAAAGTGTGCCCGAAGCATATTTTGTGAGTTGTAGCCAGTACCACTTTGGATCTCACGAATTTGAGTAACAAGCCCGTTCTCATTAATGTGTGTGACAGAAACTCTACTCCCGATTGCTGACTTGTTCGACACAACCCCGCATAATTCCACTTCAAGCCAATGGTTCCCATTCTGGTTTGTATTGCGAAGTAACTTGTTCATCCCCACACCAGGGAATTCTGTACTCCCACCAACAAGATACAAATCGATCCAACCATCATTATCGTAATCAGCCCAAGATGCTGAAGCACCATTGCCATACCCTCCCACTGCTAAGGAGCCTTCGCCGACCTCAGTAAAGGTATTGTCCCCATCATTTCGAAAGAGATGATTCGGAGGTAACGCGTTGCCAAAATTCACAATGTAGAGATCTAAAAAACCATCGTTATCGTAATCTGCCATCGAAACACAGCGAGTTCGGAAGGAAGCGAAGAGGCCTGCACTCACTGTGATATCGTCAAACGTACCGTCTCCGTTATTCAGAAACAGCCGGTTATGCCCACCTCCTGTATCGGAACCCTTTTGATTGCCTACAAACAAATCCAAAAAACCATCGTTATTGATATCACCCCAAACCTGCCCCCTCGCATGCCCAACCTCTGCAACACCAGCTTCGGGTGCAACGTCAATCCAATTTCCATCGCCTACGTTTTTGAACAACTGATTCGTACGCTCAGACACATCGCTGTTATCTTCTGCACCATTTGCGATATAGACATCAGGAAGATTGTCATTGTTGTAATCACACCAACCGATACTCCTACTTTCTTTAAACATCTCTGAGAATAGGGATGTATCTCGAACAAATTGCGTTCCATCTACATTCATCAATGTTCGATTTTTCATTGAATCTCCTCCCGAGATTGCAACGAGTAAATCAACAAATCCATCATTATTCATATCTTGCCAACCGATGCCTCGAGGGAGCGCACCTCCTAAGTCGAGTGGATCGCCGTTTGTGATGTCTGAAAATTGACCAACTGCATCTTGATGCAACAAGATGCTGTGTTCTGTCCCACTGTTTGAACTTTGAGAGACGAATAAATCACTCAGACCATCATTGTCAATATCCGCCCACGCTGGATGGTGAGACAATCCAGAGTACGCTTCTAACTCTACTGTTGTTGCATCTTCAAATGTTCCATCTCCGACATTTCTTAAGAGTTGGTTTGGTGAACCTAGATATTCACCGTCGGGATCAAACGCTCCAAAATGCGCACTATACAGATCGAGCCAACCATCATTGTCAAAATCACACCAAGCAGAACCCCGATGGTTCTCATGTCCTTCACCCGCAAGCATCGCAGACGTAACGTCTTCCCATGAAGACAAATTCCCACCTCCCTGAGAAACGTCTTGGGCGAAAAAACTCATGCAGAAGGCAATCAGTATTGTGTTAAAGTTCGATATCTTCATTTTCTCTTCTCTATAAACTGTACAGGGGATCAGGTGCTTCCATCATTATTCAGTTTCACAAACTCCCCAATCTCCAATAATTTTTAACAAATCAATGACATCCACGATTTCATCGAGGTTTAAATCTGCTCGTCCACAATCTTGACCCCAATCTTCAAGAACAATCAATAAGTCAGGAACGTTTACTGTTCCATCAGCATTAAGATCTGAGAAACAAGATTCCACACAATCTATCGATGGTCCATCGATGTAAACACTTCCTCCACCAATTGAATCCACCAATGATGAACCGAGTCGTAGATAATAAAACGTCCCCGCCTCGAGCCCTTCTATCGTGAATTGCGAATTACCATCACAGGCTTCGCTCCCTACGTGGCAAGCGAGCTGGTTCAAATTACAACACGTACCATCGTACACAACGATGGTAGAATCGAAGTCAAGCAATCCGCACGTGTCAATTGTCAGATCACCACTTTCACATGCAAAATAACTGAGCCAAATATCGTTATGGAGTTCTCCCCCCGCTGTTCCAAGACAAGTATCAAGTTCGAATGGATCAGTTGAATTCGTCGCATTCACGTTGTAAACATCTGTAAGCCCATTAAAAATTTCTAGTGCTTCATCGCATTCGTCTGGATACACTGGATCAACATACAATTTGACAGTTCCTTCATTGGAAAGCGAACAATCATTGGCAACGTACATAAATGGCACGAGTCCTACGTACCCATTTACCGGAACGTATTGCACGCTATCACTAGGTAAGCAATACGGAACGTACGTAATGTGTGTTCCTGCTGTGTCGTAAAGATCACCACTCACTGGCAAAGAAGTAAGCATGTATTGCAATTCGTTGGTTGTGTTTGATGCTCCTTCGAGTTGAATATCAATCGTCGTAAAAGAATCTGTCAGTATGTTGATATCATTGACTGTTGGTGGGCAAATTTCTCCTCCATCGCACAATAGACATTCTGTTTGCAAGAGGACTGCTGAACCATCATAATTTTGATTGACAATAGCACTAAGAATATCAAACATGCCATCACCGTTGAAATCAGAAAGCTTGATTTCTGCTGCTCCGCCAGGGACTCTGTACTGTTGGCGGGATTCAACTATTCCATTTCCGCCGTTATATAAAATGAGTTGAATGGATGACCCAACATGTCCCACGACATAATCTAAGTCGCCATCATCATCCACATCAATGATCTCCATCGTATGGGGTGCGTCATTCACTCGAATCTCTTGCACGAGTTCAAAGGATCCTGCACCATCATTTGTTAACAACCAAAAGTGATCGTTGAGTTTATCTAAAGCAGCAATATCGAGATCGCCATCGTTGTCAAAATCCCCAAGTGATACATATCGAGGTGTGCCTTGGTACATTGGAATTCGAACACTCTCGTCCCATGTCCTTGGTCCATTTGAAAGCACGACTGAAATCGTTCGTGAATATATATCTGCAGAAACAAGATCAATGAGTCCATCCCCGTTTACGTCACCTGAATCTGCTCCTCTTGGTTGTACACCAATGAATGCGGATTCCCCCTGTTCGAACGTGCCATCTCCGTTGCTGTAGAGCGGTGTAACCTTCCCAGCACTTTGGTTGGGTTCACCATCGGCGTTCGAATCCCACTCAAGTGTCATGATATCTTCGTGGCCATCAAGATCCAAATCATCGATCCAAACGAATGATGGAGTAAACATTTCAAATTGTTGCGTCACAACAAAGTTCCCTGCCCCGTCATTTTCAAGGATCGAAGTTGTGTGCCCATAGAAATCAGGTGTACATAGATCAACATCTCCATCACCATCAAAATCATGGCACTCAACATATCGTGGATTGATGCCTGCTAAAAAATCTTTTCGATTGCCAAACACCCCCGTGCCATCATTTACATACACCGTAACAGAATCTGTGTTTCGATTTGCAATTGCATAATCAAGATCGAGATCACCATCGAAATCAGCAACACACGCACCAGTCGATCCCCCACCAGTTGGATACCAAGATACATCCTCGAAACGGATATCACCGAATACCACACGAGGAATGAACCCTGCGAGGAGCAAGAGTATAAAGATAGATCTCATCACATGAAGTATGAGCGTCTGTGAGTTATTGTCAAGGATTAACTAGGATATTCACCCAATTAGGAGCAATTACAATCGTTTCCGCATCCTTCTGAGAGTCCGGTAAACAGAGCAACAGTACTTCCCACGGGGTCAGTAAACACAGAAAACCTACCGATTCCTGGAATATCAGCTGGCTCGACACACACTGTAGCGCCTAACTCTTTCGCTTTAGAAGTCGTAGCATCCACATCTGCAACACTCACATAGCAGAGCCAAGCAGGTCTTCCTTCCCAGTACATGTTCATCATGCCACCAACCCAATCTTCACCGTTCTTAAAAACAGTGTAGGGTTCTTCAGTTGTATGGTTTGCTTCCGAAGTCCACCCAAACAGTGTTGTGTAAAATGAATCTGCTGCTTGCATATCAGAAGTGAGAAGTTCATTCCAACAGAATGAACCATGACCCCAAGGATTCACACCGTCGCCACCTTTGAAGATATTGATGTTTGCGCCGGTTGGATCAATGATTGCTGCAAACCTTCCTTCTTCACCAATATCTTGAGGTTCACAACAAACTTCTCCGCCAAGCTCTGCTACTTGAGAAGCAGTTGCGTCAACATCATCCACTGCAACATAACAAGCCCAGTAGGAAGGAATGTCTGCTGGCCATTTGTCATCCATTTGCATCATTCCACCAATCGGGTGTCCGTCCTTCTTAAAAACTGTGTATGGCATCCCCCAACAATCATCTACTTCCGCGACCCAACCAAATAGTTCGCAATAAAATGCTTCGGACGCTTTCGAGTCACGACTTGCGAGTTCATTCCAACAGAACGCGCCTGCCGTAATTGGATTCATTTGTATTTCTGTTTGCATCGCCATTGGTACTTCTCCTTATTCCAGTGCCAAATCCATTCTACCCTCAGCAAAGATCGCTCGTTGCGGATACCATCGTCAAGATGGACACAGACCGCACCACGCAGCAAAAACGCCTGATTCGAGCGCCAAGAGGCACAGATATGACGTGCAAGACATGGCAAGCCGAGGCGGCGATGCGTATGTTGATGAACAACCTAGATCCAGAGGTCGCAGAACGACCCGATGACCTCGTGGTGTATGGGGGGCGTGGCAAAGCAGCTCGGTCTTGGGAAGCATTTGATGCAATCATTTCTTCCTTGCAAAATCTCGAACCAGATGAAACCCTACTTGTCCAATCTGGCAAACCTGTTGGAGTAGCAATAACAACAGTAGACTCCCCACGAGTCCTCATCGCAAACAGTAACCTTGTTCCCCACTGGGCGACACAAGAACACTTCGATGATCTTGAGCGACGAGGGTTGATGATGTTCGGACAAATGACCGCTGGTTCTTGGATCTACATCGGAACGCAGGGAATTTTGCAAGGCACGTATGAGACATTTGCAGAGTGTGCAAGACAACACTTTGGGGGAACACTCGCAGGAACTCTCACCGTAACTGGCGGTTGTGGAGGGATGGGTGGTGCACAACCCCTTGCTGTCACGATGAACAGTGGAACTTGCCTCATCGCGGATGTTTGTATTGAACGATTACAGAAACGCGTACACGATCGATATCTCGATTGCATCGAATACGACATCGATTCTGCAATTGACAAAGCACTAGAAGCGAAAGCAAACAGCGAAGCTGTTTCTATTGGTTTTTGTGGCAATATCGTTGCATTACTTTCTCGCCTCAAAGAGCGATCAGTTGTTCCAGAGGTACTGACCGACCAAACATCTGCACACGATCCTCTCGTGGGCTATTACCCTGAAGGGTTGTCCCGAGAAGAAGCAGATTCCCTTCGATCGCAAGATCCAAATTTCTATGTCGAAAAAAGCATGGCATCCATGGCAAGGCATGTTGAACTGATGCTATGGTTGATGCACAAAGGGGCAACAACATTTGATTATGGGAACAATTTAAGGCAACGAGCTTTCGACACGGGAATTCAGAACGCATTTGATTTTCCCGGATTTGTCCCAGCGTATATCCGCCCTCAGTTTTGTAAAGGTCGCGGTCCATTCCGATGGTGCGCACTTTCTGGGGATCCTGAAGATATCAGAAAAACTGATGAAGTCATTCTCGATTTGTTCCCAAAAGATGAATCGCTGAAGCGATGGATCACAATGGCACAAGATCGTGTTGCCTTCCAAGGACTCCCCTGTCGAATTTGCTGGTTGGGATTAGGGGAACGAGATAAGGCTGGTCTTGCATTTAACGAACTCGTTCGTTCGGGAAAAGTCTCTGCTCCAATTGTGATTGGCAGGGACCACCTCGACTGCGGAAGTGTCGCGAGTCCAAACAGAGAAACTGAAGGGATGCGTGATGGAACTGATGCAGTCAGCGACTGGCCTCTCTTGAACTTTGCACTCAATATCGCAAGCGGTGCAAGCTGGGTGAGTTTTCATCACGGCGGTGGTGTTGGCATTGGATACGCACAACATGCAGGACAAGTTATTGTTGCTGATGGCACACCGGAAGCCGCACAACGCCTAGAACGAGTTTTGACAAACGATCCGATGATGGGAATACTCCGCCACGTTGATGCTGGGTACGATGAAGCGATTGAGTGTGCAAACGAACAACAAGTCAACATCCCGATGAGAGATTTTCAACGTGAATGATTTCATAGTCGTAAACGCTCGAATCCTGACACTCGACGGAGGTGAACTTCCCCGTAGAGGGAAGGAAATGGAAAACCTAGGCATCATTGATCGAGGGTATGTCTTGGTACGTGATGGTTTGATTGAACAAGTTGAATCTGGCAAGCCTGACGAATCTGTGTATGAACAAAGTGACGAACTCGTCGTGATCGACGCTGAGGGGCGAGTCCTTATGCCTACGTTCATCGATTGCCACACACATAGTTGTTGGGCTGGATCGAGGCTTGATGAGTTTGAAGCTGGGCTGCGGGGTGTTCCATATCTTGAACTCCTCAGCCAAGGCGGTGGCATTATGTCAACCGTCCGAGCTGTTCGCGAGGCATCACAAGATGAACTCACAACAAACCTCATAGGTCGAATCGCTTTGATGGCTTCACTCGGGACAACGGTCGTTGAAGTAAAAAGTGGGTATGGATTAACGACTGAAGATGAACTAAAAATGTTGCGGTCGATTCACGATGCATCTCAAGAAATTCCACAACTCATCAGTGGCACGTTTCTCGGTGCTCATGCAATCGATCCTGAGATTGACCACTTTGTTGATCGAACAATTAAAGAAACGCTTCCAGCGATTGTGGATGAGTTTCCAAACATTACGTGTGATGCGTACTGTGAAGAAGGAGCCTGGTCTGTTGACGAAACCACAAGACTGTTTGAAAAAGCGATCGACTTAGGCTGCCACGTTCGTGTTCATGTTGATCAGTTTCACTCCCTTGGGATGTTGCCAAGGGCAGTCGAACTTGGTGCAGTCAGTGTCGATCATCTTGAACATTCCACTGATGAAGAACTCAGGGTACTTTCAAATAGTCCTACAATTGGTGTGCTCCTTCCCGCAAGTGGTTTTTGTCTTCATGATGCGTATGCACGAGGACGAGCCATGATCGACATGGGTTGCGCAATTGCAGTCGCAACGAATTTCAACCCAGGATCAGCACCAGCGCCGTCTATGCCTTTTGCAATCGCACTTTCGTGTAGGAGGCTTGGACTCACGCCAGCGGAAGCAGTCACAGCAACGACAGTAAACGCCTCCTGCGTACTCGGATTACAAGATCGGGTAGGTAGAATCAAAAAGGGATTACGAGGCGATGTACAGTTACTTGACTGCTGCGATGAACGAGAGCTTGCTTGGCAAATTTGCGGTGGAGGCCCTCTTCTCGTTTCGATACATGGCAAAATCGTCCATCTCTTATCAGATGGTGCTATTGACCAAGAGGATGAAAACACAGAATGAAGAAGGTCCCTCTTATCTCAAAGAAGCACGCAGATGAAGCTCGAATCTCTGCACGATTTGTTGTGGACATGCATCATGCGCTTACAGAATATATACGTGCAGGAACTACACTCCCAGAAATTGATTCATTCGTAGCAACAACGTTACGTGAATGGAAATGCAAGAGTGCGTTTCTGAGATATCACATACCCGGCCAACCCCCCTTCCCAAGTCATTCTTGTTTGTCTGTCAACGATTGCGTCGTACATGGAACACATGTCATGTCACAATCCCCTCTTTCGCCCGGCGATCTCATTTCTGTTGACATAGGGGTTGTACATAAAGGCTGGATTGGTGATGCTGCTTGGACGTGGGCCATAGAGCACGCAAGTGACGAGAACCACAAACTCATGGAAGCTGGAAGAGCTTCCCTTGCAGCTGGAATTGCTGCGATGCAACCGACAAGACCTCTCATGGACTTTGCTCGTGCGGTTCAACAAGTCGCAGAACAAGAATATGGATTTCATTTGATCCGCGGACTCGGTGGACATGGGTACGGAAAAACCCTTCACGCCCCTCCCTTCATCTCAAACGTTGTCCCCACACACCCCTCTGAATGGCCAGATGGATGGAGAGCATTTGAACCGGGTATGCTCATCGCAGTTGAACCGATGCTCGCGGTTGGTACGGGTCAAATAGAAAACGCACGCGGTTCTTGGCCGATTTTTTCTGCAGACCATTCCATGACTGTTCACTATGAAGCAGATGTGTACATTTCTGAAGACGGTCCAGTGGATTTGACAGAGGGACTGCATGATCTACCACACATCATAGGAGAGTAACGATGCTTGTTTATGTAGTGTCCATACTTAGCTTTGCCACAAACGATTCGTCTTTCAAGTACCCCGAAACACGAAGAGAACCTGTCGTGGATTTGTACCACGACGTAGAAGTCGAAGATCCCTACCGTTGGCTAGAAAGTGATGTTCGTGAAAGCGAAGAAGTCGCAACTTGGGTAAAAGATCAAAATACGATTACTCGTGCATATCTTGATTCAATTCCGATTCTTCCAGAAATCAAACAAGCACTTACGGATGCGTGGAATTATCCAAAACATGGGCAACCATTTCGCAGAGGGAACCGCTGGTTTCAGGCTCGCAACAATGGATTACAAAACCACAGCGTCATTTACACAGGTGATGCGCCAACGAACATTAAAGAAATTCTCCTAGACCCAAATAGTTTTTCAGATGATGGCACACGATCTTTAGCAATGTATAGCCCTTCACCTGAGGGCACATATCTCACTTGGGGTATCTCTGATGGTGGGTCTGATTGGTCTGTTTGGTATGCTAAAAATTTAGTGACTGGTGCAATGCTGCCCGAGGTCATGCATGAGATCAAAAACAGTTCCCCAACATGGCTTCCAGATGAGAGTGGATACTACTATTCAAGGTATCCCCACAGTGATAGTGAGGGGCATGTAGAAACCACTGATCGTTCTGAATTGTGGTTTCACCGTATTGGCACTGACCAATCGGAAGATGTGCTTGTATGGTCAGATCCAGAACACCCAGATCGTTTTTATAGTGCATCCATTACAAAAGATGGTGGCTGGCTTGTTGTTTCTGTCAATGAAGGGACGTCATCTAACAATGCACTCCTCATTAAAGGACCAAATGATGATGCACTCCATTGGTTCGTCTCTGACTTTGTTGCTTCTATCGAGTTAATCGGTGGCATCGGCAACACGCTTTGGTTTAAAACCGACTCCCACGCACCAAAAGGAAAAATTAGTTCAGCAACATTCAATGAACATCTACTTGTATGGGAAGACATTATCCCAGAACAAGAGAACATTCTCAGAAGCGCTGATATTGTTGGGGGGAAGATCACTGTAACGTGGCTTGAGGACGCCTCGACAAAAGCGACTGTGCATGCACTCGATGGGGAAGAACTCTATCGCGTAGCAATGCCTGGGATCGGTACTGCCTCAGGCTTCGGTGGTCATAACGAAGACTCTTCCGTTTTTTGGTCCTACTCTAGTTACAACTATCCCCCAACAATTTTCAATCTACAGTTAGAAACTGGCACGTCCTCAGTATTTTGGAAAACAGAGTTTCCAATTGATCTCTCAGAAATGGCTGTACAACGCAAGTTTGTCACGAGTACCGATGGTGAAAAAGTTCCGCTGTTTATCGTTTCACACAAAAATACTGCTCTCGATGGGAACAACCCAGTACTGCTCTATGGGTATGGCGGGTTTGATATTCCGATCTTGCCACGTTTTTCTGCTTCAAGAGCGGTCTGGATGAATCTGGGAGGCGTCTATGCAACAGGATGCATCCGTGGGGGAAGCGAGTACGGCAGAACGTGGCACGAAGGTGGAATGCTTGCAAACAAACAACAAGTCTTTGACGACTTTGTCGCTTGTAGTGAATGGCTCATCGATAATAAATGGACGAGTAGAAAAAAACTCGCGATCCAAGGAGGATCTAACGGAGGATTGCTCGTGGGCGCCTGTATGACGCAGCGACCTGAGTTATTCGGCGCTTGCCTACCTGCAGTTGGTGTCATGGATATGCTGAGATTTCCATTATTCACAGTCGGTTGGGCTTGGACCAGTGATTATGGTTCACCAGATGACCCTGAAATGTTTCCAATTTTGCATGGATACTCGCCATATCACAATCTCAAAAAAGGAACGTCCTATCCACCAACCCTCGTCACAACGGGTGACACTGACGACCGAGTAGTTCCTGCGCATAGTTTTAAGTTTGCTGCAGCACTACAACATGCACAGCAAGGCGATAATCCAGTTCTTATCCGCATTGAAACTCGCGCAGGACATGGAGCAGGTAAACCCACCTCACTTCGGATCGAAGAAGCTGCTGACGTCTACGCATTCCTGTATCAAGCACTTTCAATGCATCAACCTAAGTAGCAAGTACAATCTCCAAATGCGAATCATGCTCGCCAATCCAAGGGGTTTTTGCGCAGGTGTCCACATGGCAGTGGATATTGTCGATCAACTCCTCGATGTAATCTCTGAAGATGAACAATTGTATGTGTTTCACGAAATTGTCCATAACCGCCACGTTGTTGACAGATTACGAACAAAGGGCGCAATCTTTGTTGAATCAATCGAAGCCATCCCAGAAGGGTCGACTGTCGTGTTTAGTGCCCACGGCGTGAGCCCTACAATTCGTGCCCAAGCGAATGCAAGAAATCTTACTGCGATTGATGCAACATGTCCCCTCGTGACGAAAGTCCATAATGAAGCAATTCGTTATGCAGATCGCAATTGGCAAATACTACTCATCGGTCACAAAAACCACCAAGAGATTCTAGGCACAGCAGGTGAAGCCCCTAACCATATCCAGATTGTTGAATCACCTGCAGATATCGAAAAACTTCATATCATTGACCCTAACAAATTGGTCTATCTCACACAAACGACATTAAGTACCGACGATGCTGATGTCATTATCGCTGCACTGAAAAAAGCGTTTCCAACAATTCAGTCGCCCCCAACTGATGACATTTGTTACGCAACGACAAACCGACAACAGATCATTCGCGAACAAGCGTCAATTGCTGATGTAGTCCTTGTGGTCGGTTCACAAAATAGTTCCAACTCGCTTCGGCTCACTGAGATTGCTGAGTCAGCTGGAACGAAGGCACACCTCCTCGACGATGTCACGCATCTTCAAAAAGATTGGTTACAACATGCGAACACTGTTTTGGTGACAGCAGGCGCAAGTGCACCTGAACATCTCGTTGGTGAGATTGTTCAACAGTTGATACATGAATACGACGGCGTACTTGAACCAAGTGAACCATTCAATGAGAACATGACCTTCTCTATGCCTGTTTCTCTACAAAACTTCCTAGAACGTAGAGACGTAACGATTCGTGGAGAGCAACAGTAATGCAACAACACGCACTTGAACAATTTCCAAGAGACATCGATGCGCTTGTTGCTGAACTTGGCATGCCGCCCTTTGCTTCAAAACAAATCCTCAGTTGGATGTACCAAAAGGGTGTTGCGCATGTTGACGAGATGACAAACATCTCGAAAGTGAATCGTGAGGCTATCGCAAATCGCATTTTTTTTCGAAGAAGTACAAAAGCTATCGAAAAAATTGCCTCAGATAAAACACGAAAACTACTCCTTACTTGGGATCATGGAAACAACACTACAGAAACAGTCTTGATCCCTACACCTAAACGACAAACTGCGTGTGTTTCGAGTCAAATTGGATGCCCTGTTGGTTGCACATTTTGTGCTTCAGGAATTGGGGGGACAGAAGGGAATCTATCCGTGGGGCAAATCGTAGAGCAAGTGATTCTCCTTGGTTCGAACATCACAAACATCGTATTTATGGGCATGGGAGAACCTCTTGCAAATTACAATGCTGTAACACGCGCGATTCGTATACTGAACGCTTCATGGGGATGTGGAATCGGTGCTCGAAAAATTACAATTTCAACAGTCGGATTACCAAAAGCAATTGAGCGACTTGCTACGTTTGATATTCCAGTAACACTCGCACTCAGCCTGCACGCACCAAATGATACGCTCAGAAAACAACTCATTCCATGGGCAGAATTCGCTTCAATTGATGAGATCCTCACCTCTTGCAACAAATATTTTACCGCAACTAGAAGAGAAATCACATTAGAGTACCTACTGCTTGGAGGAGTAAATGATCGAGTCGCCCAAGCAAAGGAACTTGCAGAGTTATGCCACACGCTTCGATGCAATGTAAATCTCATTCGATACAACGAGGTAGACGGCATTGCGTACAAGCGCCCTCAAACAGAGCAAGTTCATCGATTCCAAGAAGCGTTACAAAAAGCTGGTGTCAATGTACACATTCGTGCAAGTCGCGGTAGAGATATTGAAGCGGCATGTGGACAGTTACGAAAGCAACACCAAGAGACATCGATTTAACTGTATCCCATCTCACCTTCGATAATTTCACGAAGTGTACCCACGCTCATTGACTGAATCGTTTTTCCTTCTGATTTCTCAAGTATAGAATCAAACTTTTTCACCCAGAGTTGGTTCGATGTTGGGTTTGCAGCAGCAATTCGAGTCGCTTGCATGAGCAATGACCGTATTTCTCGATCTCTTCTACGTCCACGAAATCGATGGGGGATAATTCTTCCGATGTTTGAAATTAATGCAGAAGACCAATCACTTGTACGGATGTCTGCACGTAATCTCCATTTGCCCACGCTAAGTTCAAACCTTGACAAGAATCTCCTGTGCAATTCATCGCCTCTTGGCTTTCGGACATTGAGCCGCTGCCGCAAATTACGAATTATTTCTGGGCTTCGTGCTAACCGTGCAAGATAAATTGGATCTGGCACAAGCACTGCCTCAGCAAGAAGCAACACGCAAGAACGTGTCAGTTTTCTTCTCGTCTCAACTCGATCGGATTTGTAGACATTCACGATTGAATCTACATACTGCGTAGCAGTATGTTCACCTCCCCAAAGCAAACATCGTCGAACACAAACAATTGCTGAATAAAGAGACTCTCTACCTTCGATCGAATCTGACAAGCCGGGCATTTCTTTGATCACTCTGTCAAATAGTTTTTTTGCTACAAGGGATCGTTTTTTCCCTCTCAAGCCGACTCTTCGAATATTCCGAACGTACCGACGAATGAGCCGTTTCAAATCAACCGTCTGATCTTCATCGACTGGTAACCAAGCAGCTTCGGGGTGAAGTGCGATACGCCGTCCATATTCAAATGCTTCAAGGCTTCGTGCAAAACCCTCCTTCTCTGCTTCTCGCAACGCTGTGTTCATTGCATCGACGGTCACCGGCACAAGACCTTGCTGAAATGCTACTCCAAGTTGGACAAGATCTCCAAGCCTTGTGTTATGAAATCGATACCGTGCCCACGCAGAAAAATCTGCAACCATTCCAAGTTCTTTCTTCAGAAATGGACTTTGCCCGCCTGCGATGAATTGATCGCCTAACATGGAACTTGGAGTTTTGGTTTGTTGCTCTACTGCGCCAGTGTTCAGGATTGCATAGGTTCTCTGAGAGGATCCAACTTGTAAAACTCCATCTGGGTCAATCGCACGAACTGATTCATCCTGATCCCAACCGAGTAATAGGTCTGCCTCTCCCCACGGAATAAATCCAACAAGCGGGCGTTCTGTTCTTTGTGTTTGCGGTCGGGTAAACAAAAGTTGTGCCCAAGCCCTTTGGCCGGGTCCGATGATCATTGTGTTGGTTTGTACCCGAGTTTCGTATCCCATCTGCTTTGCTGCACTGAGTAACACTTGCGAGACAACACCAAGTTGATTTCCTCGAGTGCCTGCAATATGTGCCCTCCATTGGGGAGCGTTCGCATGGATCGGTGCGGGCGGTGTCAACCTTGCATCTGTATGTGAGACAACACGAACAGGAGGCTTTACACGAACAACCATTGCTTGCTCAAGCACAGGGCGAAGTGAAAGATGCAGCCTGCTCTTTTCATTTGGAACCCAATCAGACCAGATTCTTGTTTCCAATGGCATCGTCTGTTTTGTCGGTCTTGTTGACTCAGGTTTGTGAAATCGAAGTTCGCTCATTTCAGACATCGTGATTGTTACGATGTTTTTCTCTAAGAATCCACGAGAATCAATTGCTTTGCTCACTTCAGATAGGCGATCAGTATCAAATCGAGGTTCTTCACCCTCATGCACAAGGATGACGGAGACACCAGCACGTTCAATTGCTTGTGAAAGTTCGGCAGCCAATTCATCAGCAGCATCAATGGCAATGTGGCTCAGCCTACTTTTATCATCTTTGGTGGTGGGCAAAAATGATGCGTCGAAAACTGGTTTTGCGTTTTGCCTAGTGCCAGTCCAAACTAAAAACACTCTAGATTCAGAAACTCCGCCTAGATCTTGGACAACTGCTCTGCCTTCTTTGTCAAACCGTGTTGCACCCCACGTCTCTATCGAAACCGTTTTTTCATCACCCTTTTGGATTTGCTTTCCATC
>JASMLY010000088.1 GCA_030748455.1 Phycisphaerales bacterium
CGTAGAGGTCGCATGCCTGTTGCACGAGTGTTTCACACACACTTGCAGGTAGGCAACAAGCACCAACTTCAGGATCAGGACATCCTCCGATTTGACAACTCACACCTGCAGTCCATTGCATATCTTCAACTGCACCCCCATGCAATTGCGTAAGAAACTCGCAATTAAAGGCGGAAACTTCAAGGCATTCCCCTGTCATGAGCAAACAACATGAACCGAGAACTCCTTGATCACCGGGACAATCACCACAATCCGTTCCTGACCCTTGAAAACTGCCCGAAAGCATTTCACAGAATCCTCTTGTTATGACTTCGCAACGAACATCACCGATACAACAACCACCAACGTCACAAGGAGCAGTGTCACAAAGTGTGTCATTCCCCTTATATTCTCCTCCCATATCGTCGCAAATAAGTGCGTTTACTTCTAAACAAAATCCTATCGGCACATCAAGAGGGTCTGATCCATTTGGGGTAGTAGGAGAGTGGGTAACACAACACGCTCCTTCACCACATGGCTCAGAAGAGCACATAATTCCAACTCCTGAAAACACACCTCCCAAGGTTGTGCACTGCGCATCAGTCACGTCTTCGCAAATACCAGCGATCACTGATCCATCGGGAGCATTATTTGCAATACAACAAGCGCCAAGTAGTGGTGTAGTTAATCCTCCGCAGGGATCTGAGTCGCAAACAATAGCATCCCCCGCATAAAGTCCGTCGAGGGCTAAGCATACATCCTCTGTCAAATCAATGCAATCGGGATCTATACAACAACCTCCTCTAGGTGTACAAGAGATCAATGCACATGAAGATCCTGCGCCTTGGAACTCGCCATACAATTGTTCCATACATGTTCGAATAGATACGTCTTCACACCCGCCTTTTGGCAAACAACAAGCACCAAGACAGGTTGCATCTGTACAATCCTGACCTGCAAAATACGTACCCCCAAATGCACTACATGTGTCTTGTGAAACATAAACGCAAGAACCTGAATTCAAAGAAGTCCCTTCAGCCTCACTTTCAACACTATCGAGGCAACAAGCACCAAAAACTCCCCCTGAACCACCACATGGATCGTCGGCACACTCTACTCCGATTTGATACGTTCCTAACAATTCGAAACACGTGCTAATTGTTACATTCGTGCATTGCCCGCTTTCCAAACAGCAAGCTCCTCCACAAGGTTCGTCTACACATAGCCTACCGAGTTGAAATACACCTCCAAGATCAGCACAAGTTGATTCCCCTGCTTCACGAATGTCAATACAAGTGCCACTGGTCAAGCAACAAGCACCCTCTGGTGCACAAGCGAAGGAAACACAATCAGACTCTATGCCTTGGTATTCACCACCAACATCCTCACAACTCTGCTCTGATAAAAGTTCACAGCCAAGCAAATCATCTGCGTCGATGTCGAAGCAACACGCTCCGCCACAATCGATTTCACAACACAACTCGCCATCGTTATATGTGCCGCCCAATGTCACACAATGTTCATTTGCAATTTCTATGCACGACCCAGAAGGTAAACAACATGACCAACATGTAACTACTTCTGGGCAGTTCACGTCAATACAAAATTCCTCGGGGTGGAACTCTAAGCCTCCTAGGAGCGCAAGGCAGGTTTCTTCAGACATTTCCTGACAGATCTGTTCGGTATTGCCGCAACCCGGAAGGCAGCACGCCCCATACGCTTCCGGAGCTTTCGCCTCGTGTACGTGTGCAATAAAGGATTCAAGGATGAATGGCTGAGTTTCTAGCCCGAGCATTTGTATTGCTTTGTCGTTGGGGCTAGGGAAGGGAACGTAATCTGTAAAACTGGTCGAATTGAGTAGGCCTTGCCTTCCAATTGTTGGCGGAGTCACTGCGCCGCTCAATGGCAAATTCTTTTTTTGTTCAGATCCGAGACCATCATTACCCGTTCGCTCCTCAAGTGAGTGGCTTCGCCATGGATACAAGGTCAAATTTCCATCATCATCATATTCGTAGTCAGTATCTCGATATGCCAAAATATTTGAGGCTAACCCTGCTGCTGCCAATCGTGACTGATGGTATGGGTGCCTAACAGCAGAATCGAAAGTTAAACCTTCTATCGCACTTGCCGTGGCAGTGTTTTCACCCGCAATTGTTCTTGAGGTAGAGATGTTCTGTGGTTCTGGTCCGTACGGATCGACAAGACTTGCAGAGCCTGAAGCTTGGGCATCTGTCATCGCCAAGAGCAATGAGATTGGAAGTCGTTCTTCTAATGTTAAGTGTCCATCGTAATAATGATCCCACCAATAAGGGGGTTCGAATTCCCAACCCCAAGGATCCGATTTGACATAGTAGTATTCTCGAAGGTCCAATTTTTCTGAAGCTTGTTTTCGCCAATTATTTACGACCCTTGTTGTACCACTAACACCATCATTGCCGAAGGCTTGTGTTGCTTCTAAAACGATTTGGTTAGGGAACATTTGTGCCCAGGTAATGGGATCCGCGTAATTCGAAGGGTCAAAAGGGTCTAATGCTGCAGGATTGCCAGTACTGTCGTAATCATTCCCACTTGGGAGATCACCCGATGTTCCATTTGGATCATATCGCCCATAAAAACGTTCATCCCATTGAAGCCATGGTGGCAACAAGTCATTTCTTGTTCCGTTGTACAGTGTTATTTTTCTGCGATTATCAAATACCAACTGTGAGTTTGTCAACTGATGTCGTAACTCTCCCGCCTCTTGTGCTTTGGTAAACGAACTTCGAATAATCTGTGACTCTGGAGAACCATTGACATAATTCAAACTATTTTCAAATCGACTTGCAACAAATTGATTGTTGTTACCTTCAACACTACGAAGTTCGAGTTCATCCTCAAAATTGTAAGGTCTAAATCCATGATGTGCAGATAGAGGATCTCGGCCAGCGAGTTTCCAATACCAGAGACGGCCGAAATGCGATGTGATATCACCAAAATCATTGCGATCACCAAATGGGTTATCCCCACCATCTCGCAACATGGCGTTGTACCCACCCGTTACTTGAATGCCCAATTCATCAAGGAGTGAACTTGAATCTCTATCATCCCAACTTGCTGGATTCCAAACGACTTCTACACGGGGTTGCTCTGGGTCTAGCAATTCTCCATATGTAATCCAATCGGGTGAATGAGCTGGAGTATCAAGAAAACCAACTTTCCAATTATCAACCGTTTCACCATTGTCATCATTTTGAGCAACAAGAGCAATATCTGCAGGTGTATGCCCGCGACTTTCTTCGCCTGTGACAAGGGGCAACTGTTGTGGAGCACTTGGAAAAGCATTTCTCTGTGGCGACGCAGCAACAATGCCGGAATTACTTTCGGTTGTACGGTGAAAACGAGTAGCAGCATTAAAGTTCACCTTGCCGCCATTATCAGTAATTGAGACTGCCACCACTTGACGAATGTCTGCACCTCCCTCGTAGGGGGAAAGGTGCCAGAGTGCGTCTGTAAACCCATCCCCATCTGTATCTGCTAACGTTCGTTCGACAAGCCACCTTGGCGAACCAGATGCAAATGCGTCAACTGCTCGCTCTCCCTGTTCTTGGTGTATGCCATCACCATCAAGATCGCTGAGATCCAAAAAGTTCACAGGCAAGCGGTCATTCGTTTGCGATTGAGACCACAATTCTAAGTGAGGAACGGTAGAGTCTAATCCAAACCAATCAGCCCATCTGCCCCAAAAGTCTGTAGCAGTCACGTCATACGATTGAGCAATAGGAATTTCAAACCCAATTCTTGGTATGATCGAGTGGATTGCTGTCCCATCGTCTGTAAATGGTCTCAAAACAGGCCATTGTTCTACTGGCACATCCAAATCTGTAACAAGACCCCCTAAATCACTCATCCCTTCAACATCTGATATATTTGGAACAATACGCCATGCATTTGTGCTTTGAGAGAGATTGGTTAAGTGCCGCCAATGCGTGAATGTATCAGGTGTGCCATCAACATTTTCAGTACTCCACCCATCTGGAAGCACAGTTGCTACATCAACCCGTAAATCCGCACGCTGCGGTTCTGAGTCTCGGAGCCAACGAGCGTCACCAAATGAAGGACCGCCAAGTGGGTTGTTCGGCCCTATGTCATCAAAGATTCCATCACCACCATTATCAATACGGTCGAAGTCATCTGGGGGATTGGTCCAAGGAATCACGGCATAGGGCGCAAAGTTATATGGGTTATAAGGGTCGTGTGACCATCTTGGCTCGCCTATATCAGCAAGGCGCCTTCTGTTATTCGCTGATCCCATCATACCGTTTTCAGTTGTTGAGACTTCTGGTTTAACAAAAAGTGCGAGGGAAATGTCATCGGCAATTGATTGGCCAATGAACCGAACACTGTTACTCCGACCTGAAGCTGCTTTTTGTGCCTTAGTTGTTTGGCGAACTCCCTGCGTTTTGGTTAAAAATGCGGTCGCAACAAGAACAAGAAGGACTAAAACACCAACTACAAGAATTAGGGCATTCGCTCTACGAAGTGTATGTGTCTTGTTCAATGTAATCATTGGTTAAACTCCGGCAAATCTACAACAAATTGGTATGTCCAGCCAGAGCCAAGACGGTTATCTGGGTCTTTCAAACGCAACGTTACTTTGATCGCTGATGGGCGAGGCGTAAATCGCCATACAGGATCACCATCAAGTGACCCGTTATCCCACCCACCACCTAATACATCACTATTGGCATCATCATCATTTAAAAAATCAAGTCCGTTTTCATAAAATGGTTTTGTGCTGTTATACCCAAAAATTGCCCAATATTCGTTTATGCCATCATCAGGCAGACCTTCTACGGTAGGAACTGGCGCTTGACTAGGTCCATCACCTGTAAAAAAGGTACGTTCGATCAGTGATGGGTTGATAGACCACGCTGCAATATCTTCGGACTCACCATCAGAATCAATCACATCAGAATCAATATCTTCAAAAGGGTTATCTTGAGAATGAATACCATCCCAAGGATTACCATTGGCTTGAGAATAAAAATTTGAAAGAGTATTGAACTCAAGTGAATAGTCATCTTCGTTGTCCCTCGATGAACCACCCCACCATGGTTGTTGCCACTGATTCGCATAATTAAAGCCTGAGAACCATTGTTCATTGACATCGATTGCTTCACCAACACCTTCATCGTATGTCCACTCTATTTGAAAAGTTACACACCCTTGAGCAATGGCAGCAACACGTAAACTCTGATCTGCTCGATCAAGAGTTGGCGGAGTAGGTTCCACCCTTGGCCATCGAAACAAAGTAGCAATGAGTTCTTGCTGATCTGTATTATTCCCTCCAATTTCTTGCCATAACCGATCCTCAACTGTTGTCGATCCTACGGTCCTCAATAATACTGATTCTCGAATATCACCAAGTTGAGTAGCTGCAGCATCCACCCTTCCGTGTTGAATTTGGGGGAATGTCATACTCTGATGAATTCGATCATCGTGTGGAAATACACTCATCGCAGCTATGATTGCTTGAGCACCATTTTCACTCAGATAAATAGTCTTACTTTTGTCTGTTGGATTTTGTTGATCGTCATCTACGAGCGCAACTATTTGGCGGCATAGAATCCAATCTTCTGGATTTGGTTGCGTTCCACCAATAAATCCTTCTCCTTCTGGCACGACGTCAAATCGTTCAGCTTTCGCATCTGGGTATTTTCTCGTTTCGTATTGAACCATCCCCTCGTACCACGGACTGACAATTTCCTCTCCCTGTGCTCTAAGTAAAATAGGGTCTGTAGACTCAACACTATTTATTTCTGGAATTGGCACGCCAAACTCATCTGTAGGCACACCTTCAAGTCGAGGAAATTGAATCCCGTGCCCATAGTAGACCATCGATGAACTACCTTGACCACCTATCTTGGTATTTGAACCAGTACCAGGAGTCTTACCACTAAATACCATTGGGGAAACAACACCGACAGTCAAAAAGATAAGCTGATCGCATCGGACAATTGCTGCGGCGTCTTGTGATGAATCGAGCAAGTCATAATCACCACGCAAATTGTTCGCAACAGCAACACTACGTATTGCAAAAAAACCTTCGGGCGATACTTTGGCTATGTCTTCTCGCAGTTGTTGTTCTATGGCGATCGCTTGTTGAAGTGTGTGTGTTGTTGCTGTACCTATTGCAGCAACTTGGCTAGTGACACTAAAAATCCGAGAAACTGCAATCATTATCGCAAGTAATACTGCGATAGAAACCATAAGTTCCATTAATGTAAAACCTAAAGATGTTGCAACTGTTCTTCTCATTAGAGTTCCTCCACCGTTGCAAAAACTGGGACGATCGTTCTATTCATTGCGTCGGATGTAGGCAAGTACCAAATATCTGTGACGACCCCTTCCGTCACCATGCCACCATTTGTACTCGATGGAATGACAGGTGGATCTTGCATAGCACCTTCCCACCAATTGACATTCGATGGCGCAGCATTTCCGGGTGTGGATATCGAAGGAGAGACAAAAACAGCTGATGGCGCTGAGACTAATTTGACTTCAAAATCATCTGATAATTTCCTTCGCCCACGCTGTACCTGATGCACATGTGCATTCTGATCAACAACCCATTGACCTATGCCCTGCCATTGGTGACCGGGGTCATTCGGGTTATCAAAGTTAGTACCCGAAAGTGTATTTGTTGTTGCATTCCAAGCACCAGTTGAACTTCCAACAAGAGCGCGATGGTACGGTAGTTGTGGTGTTTCCCAATCTGTCGTATCAACTACATAAGGTATTGTTTGATTGGGTTCAATAACTCTGTAGACAAATACGGCAACAAGAATTCTTTGTTCATACCTTCGAAACATACAATCCCAGTAATACTTGCCACCAGACCGGTTCGTTGGGTCGTATGGAGTAGATGCTACGCTTCGTGGATCACCTTCCCAGATAGGGTATTGGCGTTCTGCAGAGGTAATTCGAATGACTGGGGGAGCCTTAATATCGGTTGGACCATCGAAATCGGATAAGTTCGGATATTTTTCTTTGTTATAAGGAATACCGGGCACCTCTGGAACAGTAGACCATTGTTCGTAAATGGTTGGAAAGGTGGAACCAGAATATCCAAAGATATCAATTGCACCTCTTAGTGTGACATCAACGGGATTTGAAGAATCGCCATAATCAGATGGTATAAATGCAGGCCGCCTCCACATCCAGTCACCACAAATTGTTGGCCAATCATTTGCTTGACCGAGAGACGGACGGTCATCACAGAGATTTGGGGACCAATTATTTTCATCAAAAACTTCACAGTAGCCAAAGTCGTCGGGCTTTAACCGAGAACGTAGGAGAGTCAGAGCATTGTTCGCTACGATAGGACCAAGAAGATCGTCAGCTGCGCGTTGTTGTTGACGTATACCAGCTGGCAGCAAGGCGGCAATACTGATAATGCCTATGCCTAAAATGAAAATTGCAAGAAGAAGTTCAATAAGAGAGAAGCCAGAATGTAATTGTCGTTTCATCATTTTTCAGGCACACCGCTGTATGTGTTAAACTGAATACGATCAGCAGTTTTGGTAATAAAATCTGTGTAATGCCAATCACGATCATCCCTGCTAATCTCTCCATTATTTGGAGTGCGATCCCAACTTGGACGTGCAATGTCTGTATAATTAGGATAATTCGTTCCGGTGGCTCCCCATTGTTCACGAAAAGAATCGTTGTCAAAAACTGCAATGAGATTTACAAGCCCGATGAACGTTTCACTTTCTGGCGCCTCTATAGAAAAGCATGGCCAACACGTATCTAACTCTGAAACAGTTTGTGTCCAATCGATGACGACTGGATCAAAAGCATCTCCATCTCGAAGTGCTAAGTCAACAGTTTGTAGGCCATCTCGATCAAAATCTACCCATATTTTTACACTTGCGCTAATCGCATTTCGTAAGACTACTTTGCCTTCGGGACTATATAGAACACCAACCATTTCTTGTAAAAACCGATCATCTTTTACAACTGCATTTGCAGGCAAGTAAGTAGGTGTCCACCAGATATGGTCCGCATTGAGCCCATACCCTGGACCAGCGACACCTATCCCGACTGGAAGGTACTTTGGTTTCACACTATCGATGGGAACAAATCGATCGACAGTGTCGTCGGCATCATATCCATCATTGATATAGTTTTGAGAATCGCCAGACCATTGGGCTACCACGCATTCGAAAAATTGCTGAGTCCCATCACCTGTTAACTTAGGTCTAAAAACAGTAATCACATACCTATTGTTCTTGATCGCAAATGCGCGTGCATTATCCAATGCTGCAATGATTGTATTTTTTGCAGTTGACAATCGCATATTTTTTGCAATTTTCACATACGCCATTGCAGAAAAACCAGCGATCAATGCAATGATAATGATGACAACAATTAGCTCAACAAGCGTGAAGGCAGTTCGAGATGATGGTCGATTTGAACTCAACGAGCGTCCTCCACAATAAAAGGTTCATACGACGTCAAGTTATCTAAACATGCGTTCCAAATCTCGCTATCCCTGTTAAAGGGATTTGCTTGGTATCGATACCCCCAAAGAGCATCTGGCCCAGAAGACACAAAATAGAGTTGTTTATTCACACATGACCCTAGACCATCTTCACCTTGGTCGCGTACAGTCAGGTCTCCTGATTGATCTTCTGCGAGAGTGTTTCCCGCTAAATCAGATTTTCTATAGTCAGAACACGGGAAGACAACGCCTATTGTCATGCCCCATGAATCAATCACGCGTGTTCTTCCATCAGCATCTTGTTCGATTAAATCGGGATGGATCTTCGCCAAGATCTGTTTGCTCGACTCAAGTTCTGTGAGAAGAACCCACAGCGCTGTGGCTCGTTCGCTCATTGCAACTTCCATGTCTTCTTGGCTCACTGCTGATACAAAACTTGGTGCCTGAAGAATTTCGTCACTTGCAATGTCATAATTTCCTGCAGGGGCGCCTGCGGATTCAAATGTAATGGGGCGGCCCATCTCAGACTGCCACTCAGAGATTGCAGTATCAAGTAACGTGATTGCGTCTTTCGTTTTTCGAATTTCACTGCCTCGCAGCACTTTATTTGAGATCCCCAGTGTTAACCCTGCAAGTAGGGCAATGATGCCGATGACAATCAACATCTCAATAAGTGTGAATGCGTTTCGGTAGTTCATACTCATGGACCAATCTCCACAATGTTGTCTGCGTTGTACTCGTCTGATGCGTCATCATCATTGTTCCCCTCCAAGCCAAAGACATCCGCTCGAATTCGGCTGTTCAATTGTCGATCTGCGCCCGCAGAAAAGAATGCGATTTTCCCAGACTGCAATTCCAATGTTGTAGAGGGGTCACCACCTGCGTACGCTTGGTTGTAATCGCCAAAACTTGCATTGACTGGGCTACTCGGTAAATGAAACGGACGCAACACGATGAAATCACTCAATGTTGGGCGTGCAAAATCTCCCCCTGGTGGATAGATGCGGGAAATGCCCGACTCGATCTTTCGATCGACTTCATCACTTTGAGGAAATTGATTCTTGAATGGATACACATTTCGGTAATACCGAATTGGTGAACCCCATGAATCGACGAGTACCATCGGGTTAGTCAAGTTGTTTGTAGAGTAGTCAGGATCACCGGGATACAGAACAATTGGCTGACTCGTAAGTGGGTCAATTTTCGCATCTGGTGCACCATCACCAGTACGATCAGGCCCAAGTGCTATGCGACCAAGCATTTGTTGATTTTCGATCTCTATGTATGGGCCGTATGCTTTCCCGCCAGCTGCAATTGCATACCCTCTATCTTCTATCTCCCACGTTCCACGGGTGCAATCTTCATCTGGGAAGGCACAACGATCCGTTGCTCCCCAAACGCCATCCATCGCAGGGTGTCGAATGCCTAGGGGCGGTGATTCATCTCTGTTCTGAATTGGGCCATCAAGAGAACGGTAAGAACCATACCCATCTTCATCTTTCCCGCCATATCCAAGGAGATACTCAGCTGGTGAAGTTATTGAATACCAATGTTGAGCGGTACCTCTATAACTTGACTGTTCATTTCCCTGCAAGCCAACTGGTGGGTAATTTGGAAAGTTCGCCAATCCGCGACTGTCATTGAGAATTGGAGGGTAATACCCAATGTCGGTCTTGAACATTGCCATTCCTTGAACCATTGCAGTCATACGAGAACGTGTTTCAGCTCGTTTTGCTGCCGTTCGAGCAGCGTTCGTCGCGACAACAAGTACGCCTACTAAGATCACAATGATCACGATCACCATCAACATTTCGATGAGTGTAAACGCGGGCAGAATTGTGGAACGTCTTTTCGTCACGGTTGGATTTAGTCCTGAGATACAGATTCGATCATCTTCACAAGTGGCATGAAGAGTGCGAGAACAATGGTGCCAACGATGCCACCAAGAACTACCACGAGTGCTGGTTCAAGCAAACTTAACATTGCAGTGACAGCAACATCCACTTCTTCATCATAGTTGTCTGCAATTTTGACAAGCATGACATCAAGGTCCCCTGTCTCTTCACCAACCTCAATCATATTGACAACAATTGAGTCGCAGACTTTTGCTTCTCTTAAGGGTTCTGCAACAGTTTCTCCTTCACGAATCGAGTCGTGTACACCGGTGAGTGCTTTCTCATACACATAGTTACCCGAAGTATCACGGGTAATGATGACAGCTTCTAAGATTGGAACACCTGCAGCAACAAGTGTCCCAAGTGTTCTTGTAAACCTCGCTACTGATGTTTTCATGACCAGAGGCCCAATAACTGGAATTTTCATTCTGACAATGTCAGTGAACGCTCGACCTGGACCTGTCTTTCGTATGAGTTTTAGGAAAAAGAAGACAAGGAAGGGACTGACAATAATCCAAATAAAACCTGGAATCGCTTGTTCGCCCTCTTTCGGAGTACCTGCAACCCACAAACTTGTTTCAATCAACCAGAGGGTTAGACCGGGCAATTCAACTTCAAAATCACTAAAAATGTCTTCAAACTTTGGGATTACAAAGTACATAATGCCAGTGACGATTAACACTGCGACAACGATTACACATATTGGATAGATCATCGCGCCTTTAATTCGTGCTTTCAACCGTTCAGCTTTTTCCATAAAGTTTGCGAGTCTTTGAAGGATCACATCAAGCACACCGCCGATTTCTCCTGCTGCAACCATTTTCGAATACAAACGATCAAATGCTTTTGGATGTTTACTCATCGCATCTGAAAGGCTGCTACCTGATTCAACATCCTCAACAACTTCCAACAGAATTGACTTGAGTTTCCCAGGCTTCTGTTGCTGCTCAAGAATTTGTAACGATCTCAAAAGAGGAAGCCCTGCGTCTTGAAGCGTAGATAACTGGCGTGTAAATTGACAAAGGTTTTTTGTTTTTACTTTGCCAAACGCGAGTGATTTGCCTTTTTTCTTAGCCTTCCTCGTTTTTTTCGTTTTAGCAGCTTTCTCTGCTTTTCCACCGCCTACAGAATCTTCACGAACAGATGTTGGGAAAAAACCTTGCTGGCGTACCTGTGCAATCGCTTCGTCGCTGCTGCCCGCCTCTACTCTCCCCTTTTCTGTTTTTCCTGCTGCGTTTAGTGCTTCATAGACATAGGTTGGCATCGTTCATGCTCCAATTGTTATTCATTCGTAATCGTTTCTCGAACGACTTCGTCGATTGTTGTTTGACCATCGTAAATTGAGAGTAATCCGCATTCTCTCAAACTACGCATCCCTCTCTTTTGCGCTTCTACTCGGATGACAGCGGTCGACGCTTGTGCAAGAATCATTTCACGCAGTGCATCATCGAACTCCATAATTTCAAATAAAGCTAAACGCCCACGGTAGCCACTGTTGTTACACGTATCGCATCCTTTGCCTCTCCAAAATGTTCTTCCCTCAACATCCTCGGGCCGTAACTGTAATTCGAGCAATTCTTCTCTGCTTGGCTCGTACTCTTCCTTGCAATTGTCGCAAATTCTCCGCACAAGACGTTGCGCAACAATCGCTTCAACTGTTGCAGTAATCAAGAAGCTTTCAACACCAAGGTCTACAAGTCGTAGAATTGTTGAGGGCGCATCGTTTGTGTGGACCGTTGTAAACACTAAGTGTCCAGTCAGAGATGCTTGCACTGCAATTTGCGCAGTTTCAAGGTCGCGAATTTCACCTACAAGAATAACATCAGGGTCTTGCCGCAAAAATGATCGAAGTAACTTAGCAAACGTAAGCTCTTGTTCGGTGTTCACTTGACATTGAATCAACCCATCAATGTCATATTCGACGGGGTCTTCAGCAGTAAGAATTTTTGTCTCAGGGTCATTGAGTTCATTCAGCGCGGAATAGAGGGTCGTTGTTTTTCCAGAACCAGTTGGACCAGTTACAACAACAATGCCATTTGGACGCTTAATGATGTCAGCCATTTTGTCGTAGTCGGTCGCACG
>JASMLY010000089.1 GCA_030748455.1 Phycisphaerales bacterium
TTGTCGATACACCAAATAACAAAGCAACACAAATACAATGTAAAAACTGACTGATGAGCATCGCTGGCTTTACTCCAAGCGATGCGGGCATACTTTTTAGGTTGTCACGCCTGTCACATTCGACATCTTGCAAAGCATAAATAATGTCAAACCCTGCTACCCAACAAAGCACCGCGCCAGAAAGTAACCAGATTGGCAAACTGTGCAACGTTTCTGGATGTACTGCAATCGCTGCAGCAACGGGACTCAAGGCAAGTGACGCGCCAAGATACATATGACAGAGCCAAGTGAAACGTTTAAATACTGGATATGCAACTAGAAGCAAAAGCACAGGGACGGATAAATACAATGGCAGGAAATTATTCCAACCAATAAACATGGCTGCAAAACAGATAAACAGAACGGCACTCCATAAAAGATGTGTTATTGCAACAGATGGCAGAACGTCTCCCGAAGCAATGACTCGGTCTTTTGTCCGAGGGTTCTGGGCATCGATATTTTTGTCGAGGATTCGATTTGCAAGCATCGCAACATTTCGAGCGAAGAACATGCAGAGCACGATGAGAATGAGTTGTATTCCGAAATCGGTCCAGAGGATTTGTCCATCGTGCGTGGCTGCCATAAATCCGCCAAGCAAGGCGAACGGCATTGCGAAAACCGTGTGAGAAACCTTGATATCTGTAAGCAGTTTAAAAAGTGCGGGCTTCATAGTGTGGGCATGATAGAATCCCATCACTATGGCCGCACCAAAAACAGCAATCGTACCGACAAGAAGTGAAGATTATCCTCAGTGGTATCAAGAAGTGATCAAAGCAGCTGACCTTGCCGAAACATCACCGGTTCGGGGATGCATGGTGATTAAGCCTTGGGGCTATGGTCTTTGGGAAAATATCCAAAAAAACCTTGATGCTCGCTTCAAAGCAACAGGGCATAAAAATGCATATTTCCCACTGTTTATTCCACTGAGTTTCTTGCAACGCGAAGCCGACCATGTGGAGGGATTTGCAAAGGAATGCGCGGTTGTCACACATCACCGTCTTGAACCTGATGCAGATGGACAGTTGCAGCCAGCAGGCGAACTTGAAGAACCGTTGATTGTTCGCCCAACCTCAGAAACGATTATTGGCGAAATGTTCAGCAAGTGGATCGAATCGTATCGTGATTTGCCTTTATTGATTAACCAATGGGCAAATGTTGTTCGCTGGGAAATGCGTACGCGTTTGTTTTTGCGAACCGCTGAGTTTTTGTGGCAAGAGGGGCACACCGCCCACGCAACCGAACAAGAAGCAATAGATGAAACGTTGCAAATGCTCGACATCTACAAAGATTTTGCAGAAAACACGATGGCGATGCCTGTGATTACTGGGGCAAAAAGTGAAGGGGAACGATTCCCCGGAGCAGTTGAGACATATTCAATCGAGGCAATGATGCAAGATGGCAAAGCGTTGCAATCGGGAACATCTCATTTCCTTGGACAAAACTTTTCAAAAGCGCAGAATATTACGTTCCAGAATGACAACAAAGAAGTTGAGTTTGCGTGGACAACAAGTTGGGGGGTATCAACACGACTCATAGGGGGTTTGATTATGACGCATGCAGACGATGATGGGCTTGTGCTTCCTCCTCGGCTCGCACCTTCGCACGTTGTGATCATTCCAATAACATTTAAAGCTGATGATCCAGAAGCTGTTTTGAATTATTGCCATAAACTTGCTGCAGATCTTGGAGTGATTAATTACCACGGTAGATCCGTAGAAGTTGAAATTGACAACCGCGATATTCGCGGAGGTGAAAAAACGTGGGGTTGGATTAAAAAGGGGATTCCAATTCGTTTAGAGGTTGGACCTCGTGACATGGAAAATGATTCTGTCTTTATGGCACGACGCGATACAGGGCATAAAGAGAAACAAGGCGTTCCACGAGGAGAGTTTATTGAAACTGTCACAAACATTCTTGATGAAATTCAGCAAGGTTTGTTTGATCGAGCACTTGCCCGTCGCGACGAAGTAACGAAAACAATCGATTCCAAAGATGCGTTTTACAAACATTTTGAGGGTGAGGGCTCTGGGTTTGTGTTTGCACATTTCTGCGGCGATCCTGCAGTTGAAGAGCAAATCAAAAATGATTTGAAAGTGACGCTTCGTTGTATTCCACTTGAAGATGATCCCGAAGGTGGCACTTGTATCTTTTCTGGGGAACCCTCAAAACAACGCGTTTTGTGGGCTAAAGCGTACTAAACCAAGGAAAACCTAAAAAAAGCATTATCGGCTCAAGGGTTTCTTGAAGCATCGCCGATGTTGGTTTTCCGCCAATGGTGGGCGGCGGCCCCCGGAAAACTCGATTCTGCTTTTTTGAGCAGTTTTCGATTTTCGGATTGGGGGGTTGCAACAACTGATTTGGCAGGTATTCTTTCAGTATGGAAATCAACGGACCCATCCCATTTGCAGCAGCACAAGCGTACGGCATCAAGCCAGCAGCGCCGAGTGTTCCTGTTGCCGATGCGACACCTGTGCAAAACCTCGTCGCAGCACAAGTTCCAGGCAAGGTGACATTCGATGGTGTACCCGTTTCCGATATGCAGCCTCTGCAACTTTATGCCCGCACCGCCGATCGCATCGAAGCGGCAACACGACTTGCTGTCGGCCACAACCTCGATATCCAAGCCTAAAAACTAGCCGAGGGTCAGTTTTTTTTGTGCGGGTATATCAAAGCGAAGGATTGTTGTTCCTTCTTGCAAACGAAGTATCGCGTCAGTTAACCCAACAGGTAGTAAAACCGTTGTTCCAGCAGGGGCGTTCACCCCATGCGTGTGTTCAATTGACGCATGGCCTTCTGTCACCATAAGAACTGCAGGAGTCTCATCAACAATGAGATCCATCGAAGCGTCGTCTAACGCAGTCACTCGTTCTGCGGAAAAATGAGGTGTTTCAACAAGTAGCGTTGTTTCAAAAGGTCCACTTTGTAATGGAGTGGGAGTTCCATGGTTTTCAGGCGTTGCATCAAAATCAATACATTCCATCGCTTGATCTATGTGCATCGTTCTACCTGTTCGTCCCCAATCCCATAACCGAAAGGTCGTGTCGCTCGGAGTTTGAACTTCAGCGACGAGCACCCCAGCACCCAACGCGTGACAAGTTCCACTTGGCAAATAATAACACTCGCCTTTTTTGACGTTGATCGCATTCAGAAGGTCTGGCACCGAATTGTTTTCAATCGATTTTCGAAGCATCGCTTCTGTTGTTCCTTCTTTGAGACCTACATAAATCATGCCCTCTGGTGTCGAATCTAAAATAACCCAAGCTTCACTCTTGAGATGTGCATCTTGGTGGGTTTTCGCGTACGCCTCACTTGGGTGTACTTGTACAGAGAGGTTGTCACAGGCATCGAGAAATTTAATGAGTAAAGGAAACTGTTCATCAAGTTGTTCACCGGCTCGTGGTCCATTGGCGATAATGGATTTTCCGTTTTGGACACTTGGTGGAAGATCAGCGAGTTCCCACGATTCACCAATTGAAACATCTGGAGGTATTTGTTTCCCAAAACGTTCAAGCGTTCGCCCTCCCCAAACTTTTTCAACTAGGATTGGTTCAAAAGTAAGAGGATAGGGTTCCATTACATCATCATGCCGGTAATTTGAACTTCAAAAATAAACGTTCCATCGACATATCCTTGTGCATCGCAAACAAAACGTCTTCGTTGGAATTTTCGAATAATTGAAACAAGTGCAAGTGTGGAGTCTGGAAGAACTTGTCCACGAAATGAGCAATTGTCACACCGAGTAAAACCCATAAAGTGGTTTGAATCTGAGTTGATGTGGTAAAGAACGCTGCTGAGTTGAGCAGCAGCTTCGATCATGAGGACACCAGGGTAGAGCGGCCTTCCGGGAATGTGTCCTGCAACCCAAAATTCATTTTCTTTTACTTCTTTGATTCCGACCGCAGTCTGTTTGTCGTCACTTACGTGGGCAACGTAATCGAGTTGTCGCATATCACCTGCTTGTGGATTCATCTCTCCAACTTGCTTAGATGAGAGGGCAATGCCGGAAAGATCAATTGAGGAAAGGTCAAGTAGTGGTTCAATAGCCATGGTTGATTAGAGTATCAAAGAAACAGACCTAGGCGATGCCTAGGTCTGCGTGGTCTGTCGAGCAGGGAGCGATCAACTGTCGCTGCTGCGTAGATTGAGAACGTCTTTGCGAACTTGTTGCGCTGCTGCTTTGATGTCCTGCATGGCTTTGCGGACGCGTGTACCAGCGGCTTTGTTGCCACCTTCACATTTCGCCATATCTTCAGTTACATCATTTACGAGTTGAACGAGTCTGTCATAAGCTTCCATCAGTATGCCTCCAACGTGGGTTGTATGGGTCAGAGACCCAAGGTATTGTTCGAATGATTGGGCGAGATTGCCCCTCACAATGTTCTAGGTGCATTGTTTATCGGCACAACGGGCTTTGCAACCCCGAAATTGAAGAAAAACTGCAAATAATAGGGATTTGTTAGGTAAAAAAACTAGATTTAGACCCGAAGTTCGATCGATTCAGTCTCGTGTGCGGCGTATTTTTGCTTGATTTCTGCCACGACTGATTCATTGAACTGGTCTACTTGGGAGGGAGCTCTGCCAATAAACCCACTAGGATCTGCCACTGTGGTGAGATCAAGAGAAGCGAACATGGGCTCTTGGGCGAGTTTTGCAAGCAGATCATTTTCAGCACCCTCTTCCTTGATTCGCCTCGCTACCGCGACTGCGTGTGTTCGCACAATCTCATGTGCATCTTGGCGATCGGCTCCAGCGGCCACAGCTTCCATCATGAGCCGCTCCGTAGCGAGAAATGGCATTTCTTGTTGCAAATTTTTCGCAACGGTGGCTTCATGCACGATCAGCCCATCAACAACGTTGTTGAGGACATCAAGGGTTCCATCGAGTGCTAAAAAAGATTCAGGGAGGGCAAGCCTTCGGTTTGCAGAATCATCGAGGGTACGCTCCATCCATTGAACCGAAGCAGTTTGCAATGCGTTGGGTGGCATGTTCATCACGAAACGAGCAAGGGCGCACATGCGTTCGCATCGCATTGGATTTCGTTTGTATGCCATTGCTGAAGAGCCTATTTGTTTTTTCTCAAATGGTTCTTCAAGTTCTCCACGATTTGCGAGTAATCGAACATCCGTTGCAAATTTGTGTACCGCAGCAGCAACGGCGGCAAGGCTCGATAAGATTTGGGCATCTACGAGCCGAGGATACGTTTGCCCCGTTACGCAGAGGCGTTTATCAAGCGGCCAATCCATTTGCTCGGTCACGATGCGATCAAGTGCATCGACTTTGGCATGATCGCCATCAAACAAATCTAGAAATGACGCTTGCGTACCAGTTGCACCACGAATGGATCGAAATCGCATCACATCGAGTCGGTGTTCAAGGTCTTCAAGTGCAAGGGCAAGGTCTTGAGCCCAAAGCGTGGCTCGTTTTCCAACAGTTGTGGGCTGGGCGGGTTGATAATGGGTGAAACCGAGTGTTGGTACATCGCGGTAGGTCTGGGCAAAATCGCCAAGTGCGATGATGGCATTCGCAACTTTGCGTGCGATCATTTGGGTTGCTTGGCGCAATTGCAACAGTTCCGTGTTGCAATTGACAAACTGACTTGTTGCTCCAAGGTGAATAATTGCACGCGCGGTTGGTGCAATATCTCCTAGTGCATGGACGTGTGCCATGACATCATGTCGCAGTTCCTTCTCATACTTGGCGGCTGCTTCAAAATCAATCGTATCGAGGGTGTCTTCTAACTCGCTGATCTGCGCATCTGAGATATCAAGACCAAGTTCTTGCTGTCCCTTTGCAAGGACAAGCCAAAGCTTTCTCCAAGTCTGGAATTTCCGACGATCTGACCAGACTTCTTGCATTTGCTGTGATGCGTAGCGACCAGACAACGGCGAGCGATATCCACCATGTTCATCCATACGTACATTGTACCCTACGTGGTGCGAGGCACGGCGCCTCGCACCACGCAGGGCGACAGGGGTGGGTACGATGGGGGAATGACGACGTTTGGAGTATGGGCTGGGTTGTACGTGGGAAGTGTGGTGCTGCTGATGTTTCAGCTTACGGGCCAACGAGCGAGCGTTCCTGTAACCGTAGGGAGTGTTTTTTTGGCAATGTCGGTCTATGTGTTGCATCGGTTTGCACCCGAAATCAATGCAGCAATGCAATCAAGGCACCTGCAAGCAGTCAGAAAAAGAAGAACAATGTTATTTGTGTTTGGGCTTGTCAGCATTGTTTCCTGTGGGATGCTGTATATGGCGGAACCCTACTTTGTGTATCTGCTCCCCATTGGCTGCATAGTGGTGACATTGTATGGCAGGAAAACTGTTGGGTATCCGATTCGGAATATGCTCTATGTAAAGCCGATTGCAGTCGGAGTTTCAATCATTGTGTATGCGTGGTTTGTTACAAACAAAGAATGGCCACCACTTGCTGCGATCGGGCTTACATTTGTCATTTGTTCAGATGCACTACTTTGTGATATTCCTGACATTGCATATGACAAGTTGTGTGGCTGCACAACGATCCCAGCTGTGCAACACGAACTGGTAATTTGGGCGATCGGGCTCACTGCAAATGCTGTAACAGCGGTGCTCCTCTGGCTTTTACTCGGATCTATTGTTGGGTGGCTTATGCTCATGACGCTGCCATTTTTATTTTTGTTTCGCAAATCTGCACTCCGCACACTCGTTGATCTCCGCCTTCCCTTCGTTGTGGTGCTAGCATGGACGATATGACCTCAACTGGATGGATCTTGAGCATTCTCACGACGTACTTTGTCGGCGGCGTTCCCTTTGGTGTGTTGATCGCAAAGGCAAAGGGTGTCAACATCCGTGAACAGGGTTCTAAAAATATCGGAGCAACAAATGTTGGTCGTGTTCTTGGAAAACCTCTTGGTGTTTTTTGTTTTTTACTTGATGTGTTGAAGGGGGCACTTCCAGTTCTCATTGTGGGGATCATCGCAAAGACGTTCGGTGCTTCACTTGAGAGTATTCCCACAACTCAATTGCTTTTGTGGATTGCAGTCGCGTTTGCCGCGTTGCTTGGGCACATGTATTCTCCCTACCTCTCCTTTGGTGGTGGAAAAGGTGTGGCAACTACATTTGGTGGAATGGTCGCGATGTGGCCATTACTCACATTCCCAGTGATTGTCGCATTTGTGACATGGCTCCTTACAGTTAAAGTAACAAAGATGATTTCTTTCGCGAGCCTCGTAGCAGCAGCAACATTGTTTCTCGCAACCTTGATCTATGTGCTTCTCGCTTCATCACCGAGTCATGCGTGGCCACTGTTACTAGCGACGTTGTTGATCGCTTCGATGGTTTTTTGGAAACACCGCTCGAACATTGGTAGGATCATTCGTCATGAAGAACCGAAAATTGGATCTGGTACAAAATGACCATCTATTGTGATGATGATGCGTTACCAGATGTTCTCGCAAGAGATGATTGGGTTGTCAGTGAACAATTCGACCGCATTACAATCGGAATAGATGCAGGATGCAAAACTGCATACATTGGCAACTATACAAAGGAAATCAACCCATCTTTCTATGCGCCATCTGTTGCGTGTGCAGAACAATGTATCGCAGCGTTTGGCGAACTTCGTTAATCACCAAAACACGTTCGTACAGCTTTTGCCGCCTTGATGAATCGATGGTCGCGGGGGACAAGTCTCTGTTTGTTGGCAACGGAAAGAATATCTCGAGTCGTGATGTGCCCATTTTCAAGACCGACCATTACATTACGCCCGCCACTAGCAGCGAGCTCAATAGCTGCGGTGGCAAAAGTAGTTGCAAGAACGCGATCGGATGCAGCAGGCTCTCCACCGCGTTGGATGTGTCCAAGTGTTGTAGTTCGCGACTCAATGCCCGTTCGTTCTTCAATTGTCTTTGCAACAAAAGAACCAATGCCACCGAGATGAATTGGGTCAGCTCTGGTGGGGTCAATTTTTTCAACGATGACATCACCATGCAACGGTTTTGCGCCCTCGGCGCATGCGATTATTGAAAAGCCACTTTTTCCTTTGCGGCGTTCGTCAACAAAGTCGCAAACTTGTTGAAGGTCGAAAGGAATCTCAGGAATCAAAATGACATCTGCTCCCGAAGCAAGACCGCTAGAAAGACTCAGCCAGCCGGAGTTTCTTCCCATCAATTCGCAAACCATAACGCGGTGATGGCTGTTACCAGTTGAATGCAATCGATCAAGCGCCATCGTTCCAATCCGAGCAGCGGTCGTGAAACCAATAGTAAGTTCAGTCCCAACAATGTCATTGTCAATTGTCTTGGGAACCCCAACGCATGGAAACCCCGCTTCGATCAACGGTTTTGTACACGTAAACGTCCCATCACCTCCCACAACAAATAGAAGGTCGATTTTGTTTTCTTCTAACGTTCTCATGCACCGATCTATCGCGTCTGTAAAGATCGGTTCTCCCGATTCGTCCATCCCCTCAAGGTACCGATCTGGGCTGACGCGATTGTTCGTTCCAAGAATTGTTCCACCCCTCGTCAATATTCCAGAGAGTTCGTCAAGCCCCAACGGCGTTACCCTGTTTTCGACGAGACCTTTGTACCCATCCCGAATCCCAACAATATCCCAATTGTGTTGATACATCCCACTTTTTCCTAGCCCCCGAATTGCAGCGTTGAGACCAGGGCAATCGCCACCACCAGTGAGAATTCCAATTCGTTGAATACTTTCTGTCATATTTATGGCCTCTCGTTTTCGCGAGTTGATCCGATCGAAGGTACCATCCTACCTTCTATGACAGATCAAAAAGTACAACAACAGGACGAATCTCAACTCGTTGCAGCAAGGCGAGCCAAAATGAGCCGATGGATCGACGATCTCGGTGTGTATCCTTGGGGACATCGTGAAGACGGACTCACGTCACTTGCTGAAGCAAAGGCGATGTTTGACCAAGGAGCGCATGATGCCCAAAAAGAGGATGGAGCCGAGGATACACGACCACGAGTCAAAGTTGCTGGCCGATGTATTCAACATCGAGCGATGGGTAAATTAACCTTTCTTGTCCTTCGTGATGACACGGGAGATTTACAAATTAGTTGTTCCAAATCAGCGCTACCAGAAGAACAATTCAAAATTGCAAAAAAATTAGATTACGGAGACATCGTTGTAGCAGAGGGCGCTGTGGGTGCGACCCAAAAGGGCGAAATCTGCGTTTGGGCTGACCGTTTTGAACTTGCATGCAAATCTCTCGTGCCACCACCAGAAAAATTTCACGGGTTGAGTGACGCTGAGTTGCGATATCGGCAACGGTACATGGATATGTATGCAAACCCAGAAACGATTGAAACATTTAAGATGCGTTCGAACATTGTTTCTGCAATCAGGTCCTTTATGGACGAACAACACTATCTTGAAGTAGAAACACCAATGATGCAGCCACTCGCTGGCGGGGCAGCAGCGAGACCATTTCAAACGCATCACAACGCGCTTGATGTTCCTTTGTATTTGCGAATTGCTCCAGAGTTATATTTAAAACGATTACTTGTTGGCGGTATGCGACGTGTGTATGAAATCAATCGAAACTTTAGGAACGAAGGCGTGTCGCGACGACACAATCCTGAGTTTACGATGCTCGAAGCGTATCAAGCGTTTGGTGATTGTGAAACGATGTTGACTCTCACAGAAGAAATGGTTCGAACTGCTGCCAACGTTGTGGGAGATCGAGCAGCGATCTCGTTTGGGGAACAAGTCATTGATTACGCCAAACCGTTTGATCGAATTTCGTATGGCGACCTTTTTGAAAAGGCACTTGGATTTGCAATGACAGATGAAAACGCTGTACGCACAAAAGCGGCTGCGTTGCATATCAACAATGCAGAATCACGGGATCATTGGCTCCTTGTTGGTGACATCTTTGAAGAAGTAGCAGAAGGCACAATTGACCGGGCGAGGCCTACATTTGTAACTGATTTTCCAAGTGCAATTTCTCCACTGACTCGTCCCCATGAGGACGATGAAACGGTATCTCACCGATGGGAGTTATTCATTGCTGGAATGGAGATTGCTAACGCATACACAGAGCTGAATGATCCAGATTTGCAGTTGCAAAGATTTACTGAACAACTTGAGGGGGAAGATGAAGAAGGTGCTGCATTTAGAACCCTTGATGAAGATTTTATTCACGCATTGCGTGTAGGCATGCCACCGGCGGGAGGGCTTGGTTTAGGTATTGATCGACTTGTCATGTTGTTGACAGGGAACGAGTCGATTAGAGATGTAATTTTGTTCCCACTCATGCGATCACAGGAGGCAGATTCAAATGATGCATAAAGCGATACTCTTTGTTCTAACACTCACCGTCGTTTCGTTTGCAGATTGGCAAACAATAGAGGACGATTGGTACGGGCTGACAATTTCAGGCGCAAAATCTGGTTGGTTGCATGCTACAGTTGAGGAGGACGATGATCAATTTCGCACTACTTCGACTCAAGAGTTACAACTCTCTCGTGGGGGGATGGTTATTGAAGTCAAAGTCGTTTCAGAGTTTGTTGAAACCAAAGATGGATCACCAGTTTCAGTACGCACATCTCAAGAAGCGATGGGTCAAACGAGTGAATCAACATGGACATTTACAGATTCAGAAATTGAAATAACATCGGTCGCAGGTGGTGTTCCAATTACAAAGAGGGTCCCAGTACCAGAAGGAAATTGGATGACACCTCGGACGATTGATCGCTATTTCAAGGAACAATTGAAGCGAGGTGCAGCTGCGGTTACCTATCAAACCCTTTCTCCTGAAATGGGTACTGAGATTGTTACAGTCGTACTCACAAAACTAAGTGAAGAAGACGGATCAGTGATGGGTGAAACGCTACGCCTGTCAAAATGGAAGTCTGAAAACGATGTCCTCCCTGTCGTGGGCACCGATATGTATGATGAAAATGGAAGAAAGATAGAGTCAGTGATCAACGCAGGTTTCGGAGAGATGAAAAATACGCTGACAACCAAAAAAGCAGCGCAATCTCCTGTAGGCGAGATTCCCGAGATGATGGTGTCACAGTTTATTGAACCAAGCAGCGCTATCCCAAGCGACCCATCTCCACAACGGATCTCGATGATTGCTCGTTCGAAAGATGGTGTAGCAGTTTCTTTGCCAACGTGTGGATATCAAGTAACCTCACAAAATGCAGACGGATCTAGCAACGTAGTTGTTGATCTCTCAAAAGCAAATCCAGCGTTGGCCGAAGAAGTGAATAATCCAAAGTACATGGAATCGACAGCACTGTGTGATGCAAGTGATGCAGAAGTCATTGCATTAACGCAGAGGGCACTGAAAGACCTGCCTGCTACTGCGAGCAAAGGAGATATTGCAGAAACGTTGCGTGCATTTACTTACAGGTTTATTACAAACAAAGGATTTGGTAATGCGTTTGCTTCAGCATCTCAAGTGGCAAGAGATCCATCGGGTGATTGCTCAGAGCATGGCGTTTTACTTTGCGCGCTCCTTCGGGCAGCTCAAATCCCTTCGAGGGGAGTCATGGGCATTGTGTATATAGCTCCTGATGTTGCAGATTTTGGACATCCAAACGGTGTCTTTGGCTGGCACTTCTGGTCACAAGCTCAAATTGATGGCAAGTGGATTGATCTCGACGCAACAATGCCAAATGCTTACACCGTTGGTCATGTTGCCTCTGCGACATCCCCGCTTCAAGCGGAAAGTGTCAATGCTGACATGGCGTCGATTATGGCATTGCTTGGGAATACTGAGATCGATATTGTAGAAATCGACGGTAAATAAGTAATGTCAGATTCATTCAAACTTCCAAACAGGTCGCCAGAAGGACACAAGGGTACGTTTGGAAGTGTGTGTGTCATTGGTGGCCAACGAAGTGAAGAGGGCGTCGTTATGCTTGGCGCACCAACGCTTGCAGCCAACGCTGCTATGCGAAGTGGGTGTGGGCGGTGCATGCTTGCGATGCCTCAACCACTCCTCGCTCAAGCAATGACGCTCGTCCCAACTGCGACTGGCATTGAGTTACCAGTGGACGAAGTTGGAAGGTTGATGAGCAGCGCTGCGATTGAAGCGATCGATCGACAAGCTTCAGGGTGCCGATGTCTTGTTGTTGGTCCAGGATTTGGAAGTGATTGGCCACAACAACAAATTGTTGCGACATTGCTCGCTCGAGATGATCGCCCCATTGTGTTAGATGCAGATGGACTCAATGCGTTCTCAGCACTTGAATCAGGTCACTTAGAACTTCAAGCTCCAACAATTATGACCCCACATGTTGGAGAATACAAACGACTTGCTCAATCATTTGACTTAGATCCTTCAACAAACGATTTGGGTGCTGCTGCTGAATCTCTTGCACGAACATTAGGGTGTATCGTGGTTTTGAAAAGCTCAAGCACTGTGATTACCGATGGCGTCCATACGGTTGAAGAAACGGGGGGGAGTGTTGTATTGGCAACGGGAGGTACAGGAGATGTTCTATCTGGAATTATTGCGGGTGTTGTCTCGAGCTTTGGTGTTGATTGTGCAACCCATCTGTTGGAAGCCGCAGTCCTAGGCGTACGCATTCACGCAGTTGCAGGGGAACGATTCGCTCGCACATCAGGGACAACGGGCATGCTCGCCACAGATCTACTTCGAGAAGTTCCACCGGCAATATCGCAACTAAGAGAAGTTTGATTTTTTACAGTTGGAGTACACTACTGCAATGGGCACAAAAGTATGTGATATGACAGGTCAAGGTTTTGTTCACGGCGTCTATGCGTTAGTGAATCCACAAGTTGGAACAACGCGCAATGGAGACCCTTTTCTGAAGTGTTTGCTTCGTGATGCAACCGGCGAGGCGATTGGGAGGCTTTGGCGATTTGACACTTCGACAATGCCTGACATTACTGAAACAGGTTTTGTCAATATCGAAGGTGAACAGGAACTGTACCAAGAGAAATTGCAAATAAAGATCAGAGAAATTTGGTCACATGAACCTACAACTGATGAACTTGCGAATCTTCTTCCAAGCAGCGATAAAAACATAGATGAAATGTTCGTTGAACTGACAGCACTACTGCAATCGCTTACACATCCTGCAGCGAAAGCAATTGCAGAAGCGTATCTTGATGACACCGAACTTATGGGCAGTTTGCGAGTCGCTCCCGCTGCGATGCAAATTCACCACGCTTGGATTGGTGGTTTACTTGAACACACGTTGCAATTGATGAAGTTAGCAGACGCAATGCTTCCAAATTACCCAAGGTTAAATCGTGACATCATTTTACTTGGGCTATTTGTTCACGACCTTGCAAAGACAGAAGAATTGCGATGGGATCGTGGTTTTGAATATACGCGTGAGGGAAACTTGATCGGGCACATTGCACGTGGTGCGATGTGGTTAGAAGAAAAAGCAAAAGTCGCAGAAGAAAAACTTGGAACGGGGCTCCCAAGTGGCTTCCTTACAGTGTTGCAACACATTGTTCTGAGCCACCATGGGCAATTGGAACACGGTGCAGCGAAGCTACCATCCACCCCAGAGGCTATCTTCGTATCTCAACTTGACAACCTCGATGCACACACGCAAACTGCATTGGATGTAACACGTCCAACGCAGGGATCAATCGCTGGAAATGAATCCTTTACAGAGCGAATTTGGTCATTGAACACAAAGATGTACCGAAAAGACCCTCTTTCTAGCGAGAACTGATGATTTTTTAAATTTACGGAACTTTTGTTTGGTGTTTCCGAACATGTGTAGTACCCTTTAAGATCAACGAGGCCGCACCGCACTATTGGAGACACACATGATTCACACGGTATGCATGACAGCTGTTTTCGCAGCATCCACCCTAACCCAAGACCGGCTACCAGTCGAAGTGATCCCGACGTTTGAAGTCCCTTCACTCGATTACGTAACGCTTGAAGATGAGGATCGTACTCGTGAGATACACGGTCTTCCAATGCGATTTGCTGTACCAAACGCAGTCTCAATCACGCCCAAGTCGCATGGGATTTGGGAACAACTCTCAGATGGAACGATGCGGTGGACGTACCGAGTTTTTTGTGATAATGCAGTGTCGATGAATCTTGGATTTGGCAAATGCAATTTGCCTGAAAACAGTTCGATGACAGTGATGGATCAATCAATTGATTATGCAATTCGACCGTTCACCTCTAGTGACAACAAAGACCACGGCGAGTTGTGGACGCCGATTGTTCCTTCCAACGAAGCAGTGATTGAACTCGTGGTTGATGCTTCTGAAAAAGAAATCGTCTCCCAAAACATTGAATTGACCTCGATCAACGCGGGGTATCAAGGTTTCAAGAGCGGTGATGAGCGTGGTTCATCTGGTGCGTGCAACATCGATGTTCTTTGTGAACAAGGCGATGATTGGTGGGACGAGATTCCCTCAGTTGGTGTCTACACACTTAGTGGGTATCTCACTTGTACAGGTGCGATGATTAATAACACCGCGCAAGATCAAACGCCGTACTTTTTAACTGCGAACCACTGCGGTGTGACAAGTAGCTCAGACGCAACCATTGTTGTGTATTGGAATCATCAAAACAGTTATTGTCGAACCCCTGGTAGTAGCAGCAGTGGTAGTTCTGGCAACGGTAGTTTTAATCAGTTTACTTCTGGTTCCACAATGCGGGCGACACGCTCGTATACAGATTTTACGTTGACCGAATTGTCTTCTTCACCAAATCCAAGTTGGGGTGTGACATGGTCTGGATGGTCTCGATCATCAAGCACGAATGGTGTAGGTGCTGGCATTCACCATCCATCAACAGCGGAAAAACGTATCTCATTTCCAGATTACAGCACAGCAAGTGGTGAGTATTGGAATGTGAATTGGGCAGAGGGGACAACAGAGCCGGGTTCTTCTGGTTCACCACTCTATGATTCTAATCATCGAATCGTCGGGCAACTTTGCTGCGGCGCCGCTGCTTGTGGCAATGATTACAACGACTCCTACGGTCGTTCCATTGGCTTGTCCTGGTCGGGGTCTAGTTCGAGCAGCCTGAGTGCGTGGCTCGATCCAACCGGAAGTAACGTCCAGGCACTTGATACATACAATCCAAACGCTGCACCTACGGGTGCTTGCTGCGTCGGTTCTGCCGGAGCATGCCTTGATGTTACCGAAGCGCTTTGCTTAGTTGGTAATGGTTCCTATCAAGGCGATGGCTCAGTATGTAGTGATGCGAATTGTGCACCAGAACCAGATTGTCCAGCGGACGTTACGGGTGATGGAACGGTTGATGTCAACGATGTGCTCGAGTTGATCAGTGCTTGGGGTTCAAGTGATGCTGATTCAGACGTTGATGATGATGGAATCGTAGATGTCAATGACTTGCTGATTGTGATCGATGCTTGGGGTGCTTGCGAGTAAGTTGTGTTCCAACGCTAAGTGAGCGCTACGTTTGGATCAAAATCTGTTGGCACTAATAGCAGTAACGCATCACCTTGCTCAAGTGATCGTTCCGAGGGTGGGTTAAAGTGATGCATCCCATTTTTCTCTCGAACAGAAACAACAACGCCTCCATGTTGCTCGTGTATGAGGAGTTCATCAAGTGTGCGCCCCACTGCTTCTGGATGTTTCGAGAGTGGAACCTCAACAATCGTGTGCTCCCCTTGGCAGGCAATTTGCGTAAAGAATTCATGGAGGTGGGGGGCTGTCAAAAGAGACGCAAGTTGGTTCGCGGCAGACTCACCTGGCACGACGATGTCGTTTGCACCCGCACGGTGTAACCAAAGACGTGAAGGCTCACGTTCGCCCCGAGCGATAATTCTCGCTGAAGAGTTGAGCTCGCGAGAGACCATGCTGACATACACGTTTGAAGCATCATCTGGCAGTGAGGTGATGAGCCCTGAAGCTCGTTCAATCCCAGCATGTTTCAATGGTGTGTCTCCCTCTGTGGCATCTGCTTCAACAACGAGGAACCCATCGTTGCTTGCTTCTTCGGCTGCATTCGCATTTTTATCTATGACGACTATGGGCGTACCTGTTTTTGCAATACTTGTTGCAGCGCTTCGACCAACGTGTCCGTAGCCAATAATCACAACATGGTTCTTCATTGAATCGAGAGTGTTTTTCATTTTCTTTTGTTCCCTTTGTCTGTGGATGTCATCGCCGTGAATCAAACTCTGCATGATGCTGAATCCATACAGCACTGCGCCTAAACCGATGGTAATGACAACCATGCCCCATAATTTTTGTCCTGTTGTGAGCGGGTCTAAGTTTCCCACTGTAGAAACGAGGTTGAGTGTGTCCCAGAGGATGTTGACTATTCGATCAAATGTAGGGGCGTGGGCATACTTCCCAGTGAGATGAAAACCGATTGTCGAGATGATGGTAACCCCAAGAAGGGTGCTAGCAGCGATAATCAACTGCTTTTTTAACCGCCTTTGCTGGCTTTGGATCACTCTTTTGGGTTCGATGATGTACCGTGGCATAGAGTGGATTTTATGCTGAATTCGCAAAGAGGGGCTTTTTTGGGGGCAAAATACCCGTTTGCGAGGTCATCAATCACAGATTTATCCAATTTAGGTGAAACTATTGAAGTTGGCACTACGAATAGCGTATGTATAGAGATAGGACTGTTCGCGGTGCATCGTGCACGTGCAGCAGAAGCATCCAACAAATTGTTTGGACTAAAGGAGAACAAGCATGTCTATAACACCCTTACTATTTGCTGCGATCTGTACCTCGGCCCTTACGGGTCTAGGACAAGAGTCAAACACAAATCGTTTGCCTAAAGACGCTATACCGGTGGTTTCTGTGCCAAGTCTTGATTACTCGGCACTTTTTGATGGGGATAGGGAACGAGAAGTTTCGGGTCAAGCACCTCAATTTGCTGTACCAAGCAGCAAATCCATCACGCCTGCAACGGATGGTATTTGGGAACGTGTGGACATGAATACGCAACGGTGGACTCTGCGGGTCTCTTGCGACAATGCGCTTTCCATGAACCTTGGTTTTGGTCGGTACAACATGCCATCGAGTGGTTCAATGACCATCACAGATGGAACAGGCGAGTATCGCATCCGAGCATTTACCGCTGATGACAATAAGTCTCACGGTGAACTTTGGACACCAGTAGTTCCGGGTACTGAAGCAATCATCGAAATCGTTGTGGACAACACTGATAAAGCATTTGTTGTCAAGGGAATCGAACTCACTTCAATCAACTCGGGATATCGATGGGTACACGACGCGGCCGGTAGAGGTTCATCAGAATCCTGCAATATCGACGTTGTCTGCCCAGAAGGTGATCCTTGGTGGAATGAAATTCCATCAGTTGGTGTGTATACGCTCAACGGTTACTTGACTTGCTCAGGTGTGATGATGAACAACACCGCGCAAGATCAAACACCATATTTTCTTACTGCGAATCACTGCGGTGTAACAAACAGCAGCGACTCTTCAATCGTTGTGTATTGGAACCATCAAAATAGCTATTGCCGAACACCTGGAAGTAGTGATAGTGGTGGAAATGGAAACGGTACTTTTGATCAGTTCACAAGTGGCTCCAACATGCGTGCTTCTCGTTCGTACACTGACTTCACACTGACACAACTTTCATCAAATCCAAACGCTGCATGGGGCATAACCTACGCTGGTTGGTCACGTGCAAGTACTGCTTCTCTTGGTGCTGGTATTCACCACCCAGAGGCAGCAGAAAAGAGAATTTCATTCCCCGATACCGTGCAAGGTAGTGGTGAATATTGGGATGTCAACTGGGGCGAAGGTCGAACAGCGCCTGGTTCTTCGGGTTCACCTCTTTTTGATGGTAACCACCGAGTTGTTGGCCAACTCTGTTGTGGTTCCTCCTACTGTCCAAACGATTTGAATGACTATTATGGTCGTTCGCTCTATCAATCTTGGGACGGAAGCAGTTCAAGCAGTTTAAGTAATTGGCTTGATCCAACAGGGTCAGGCGCTCAAGCGATCGACACCCTTGTTCCTGGCGGTGGTGGAGATCCTTCCGGTGCTTGCTGCGTTGGAACGAGTTGTACGTACGGTACTGCTGCAGATTGTTCTGCAATCGGTGGTTCCTACCAAGGCGACTACGTGTCTTGCACAAGTTATCCTTGCGGTGGTGCACCCGAAGGTGCGTGCTGCCAAGGAGAGTTCTGCTCAATTATGACGCAAGCAGCATGTGGTTCCGAAGGTGGCAGTTACCAAGGTGATGACACTGCGTGTGATGCAACAACATGTGACAATGGTGGTTGCGAAGTTGGCTTCTCCCCAGACTGTATGGGTACCTGCTTCGAAGACGCTGTGTACACTGATTGGGTTGGCGATGGCTACTGCGATAATGGTGCGTACATTCCTTCTGACTATGGATATGGCGGACCAGTCGGCGTTGCAATTTGGCTTGACTGT
>JASMLY010000090.1 GCA_030748455.1 Phycisphaerales bacterium
GCCTTCCGTGGTTTTTGTGTGTTGGCGGTCTCTACGTTCGCACCTCGTGTGCGATCAACTGTTGTACTGCCTGACACCATACCGTCATTTTTGCGCTTTTCTGATTTATTTGCCGTTTTTCGTTGACCATTTTTTGTTGCGGTTGCCATTGTGAATATACTCCTTAGCTCAGTGCTGTTTGTTAGGTTTACGGTAGGATTGCATATCCATCGGCAAAGTCAAGTCGTGTTCGGTAGTTATTCGGTATAAATCTTTGTTTTTAGGCAATCAGGGTGACACTATGGTGTCAGGGATCCCCTATTTTTCGCAGCATCCACAGTCAACCCACCTGCCCAATTTGGGGTTGGTGGCTTCCATAACGAGATATCAACACCCCGAAACCAATCGATTGTCTGAGCAAGACCCACATCTAATTGGGTCGTAGGTTCCCATCCAAGGACACGTTTGGCGAGGGTGATATCTGGTTGGCGTTGCAGAGGATCATCCTCTGGTAAGGGCTTCATCACGATTTTTGAATCACTCCCGACAAGCTCGATTGTTTTCTTCGCTAACTCCAAAATCGTAAACTCATTAGGATTCCCTAGATTGATTGGGCCAGTAGCTTCATCAACTTCCATCATCCGCATGAAACCGCGAATCAAATCGTCAACGAAACAAAATGAACGTGTTTGGTTTCCAGTACCAAAAACAGTGATGTCTTTTCCTTGAAGTGCCTGCACAATAAAGTTACTCACAACCCTGCCGTCAAAAGGATGCATGTGTGGGCCATACGTATTAAAAATACGTGCAACACGAATATCTATCCCATGCACTCTGTGATAATCAAACATCAACGTTTCCGCAGCGCGTTTTCCTTCGTCATAACAAGCCCGTGGGCCGATTGGATTGACGTTCCCACGATATGTTTCGGGCTGGGGATGCACTGCAGGGTCTCCATACACCTCGCTCGTTGATGCATGAAAAATTTTTGCATTGTTTGCCCGAGCCATCCCGAGTGTATGAATCGCACCCAATACACCTGTTTTCACTGTTTTTATTGGGTTGTATTGATAATGCCCAGGAGCAGCAGGACATGCTAAATTGAAAATTGCATCCATTTCTAAATCGATTGGTTTTGTAATGTCATGTTCAATGAGTTCAAAATTGGATCGATCAAGTAGAGGTTTGATTGTCTCCTTACAACTTGTAAAGAAATTATCGAGGCAAATGACATGGTTACCCTGCTCGATCAACCGGCTGCAAAGGTGCGAGCCAAGAAATCCAGCACCTCCTGTGACTACTATTCGTTGTGGCATAGTGCACAGGATACGCGACAATTCAAGGTACAGTGCCAGCATGCGAACATTTGTTGGAACAATGACAGGGACAAGTATGGATGGAATCGATGCGGTTGCGACTCTCATCGAGGGATCTGGACTTTCTATGCAATCCACTTTTCTTACGATGGCGACAGTACCCCTCAAAGAATTGCAGCAAGATCTACGCGAGCTCGCCTCGGATCATCGCAATGAACAATTGTTGGAACGGCTCGGTCTGCGGATCGGGGAGTGCACTGCAAATGCAATCAGCGCACTTGGACTTGAGCACATCGACACGATTGCACTACACGGGCAAACAATTTTTCATCAACCACCCACGAGTGTGCAGTTGATCGATCCTGCACCGATCCTAGAACGATTTGATTGCACAGTTCTGACAGATCCAAGAGCTGCTGATTTGAAACTTGGCGGTCAAGGCGCTCCAATCACACCACTTGCTGACTGGATTTTGTTTCGGCAAGCGAAGGCAAGTGTTGCTGTTGTGAATCTAGGAGGGTTCTGCAACGTCACTATGCTCCCAATCGATAGTCAATTAGATGCAGTGCAAGGATTTGATGTTTGTTGCTGTAATTTACTTCTCGATGCAATTGCAAGAGTTCGATTAGGCAGTGCGTATGATGAAAATGGAATGGTTGCGCTCCAAGGCTGTGTCCAATCCGAACTATTGCAAGAGATCACATGTCAATTACAAAAGCAGTACGAACAACACCGCTCACTTGGCTCGGGTGATGATCTTGGGAACAAAATACTCTCTGAAAATAGTTCTGTGAAGACGAGTGACCTCCTCGCAACAGCAGCAACCGCCATCGGCACAGTCATTGGCAGGGTTGTGAAAGATGTCGATCAGGTCTTCGTTGCTGGCGGAGGCGTGCACAACAAACTACTCGCTCAATCAATCCATCCACACGCAGTCCGTACAGATGATGTAGGCGTTCCTACACAAGCTCGTGAAGCGATGGCAATGGCTGTTTTGGGTGCACTTGCAATCGATGGTGTGTCGATCACGCTTCCTCAAATCACTGGTAGAAAACAAACGCCCAACATCGTGGGTTGGATTCAAGCAAGTCCATAAATCGGTTTGAGTTTCTTTTCAAGATGCCGCATAAGTGGCGCGGATGAAAGGGGCGATCCAGTCACGACTTCGCACAACTCAGAAGCCCTATATTGTTGCCCACGCTGGTGGATATTTTGGTTCAACCAAGTTTTCAATGTCCCGAACTCGCCAACTGCGAATTGTTCATACAAATCTGGATGTGCCTCCAACGCTGTTTCGAAAAATTGAGCGCAGTACAAATTACCAAGCGTGTACGTTGGGAAGTATCCCATGGATGTCATTGACCAATGAATATCTTGAAGACAACCCTTCGTATCGTTTGGTACATCAATGCCTAGGTACTCTTTGTAGCGTTGGTTCCACGCATCTGGCAAATCTGCGACAGATAGATCGCCCCGCATCATCAACCGTTCGAGTTCAAAACGAATCATAATGTGCATGTTGTAGGTTGCTTCATCTGCTTCGACACGGATAAAGTCTGGCCGGACTATATTCGCCCCACCGTATACATCATCAAACGATAGTGAAGCAACTTGCGCACCAAAAATATCTTTCATCTTTGGGTGGCACCATCGCCAAAATTCTTCGCTACGACCAACTTGATTCTCCCACATACGGCTTTGTGATTCGTGGATCCCTAAGGAAACTGCTGTTCCCATCGGAGTCCCAACATGTTCATACAGCAGCCCTTGTTCATACATGCCATGGCCTGCTTCGTGCATTGTCGATCCGATAGCATCATTTACGTTACTTTCGTGAAATCGTGTTGTGAGCCGAACATCATTGCAATGTGTTCCACTGCAAAAAGGGTGTGTTGATTCATCAAGCCGACCAGCATTGAAATCAAACCCGATCTGCTCTGCGATCATTTTCACAAAAGTTTTTTGTTGGTCTATCGGGAGGGCAACTTCGTTAAACGCATTGCTTGGTTTCGTTTGACTTCCCATGATTTCATCGAGTAACGATTGTAGTTTTGTACGTAGTGGAGTAAATACTTCACTCACTGAAGCTGCTGTACATCCCGGTTCGTAATCTTCAGCAAGTGCATCCCACGGCTCACCGCCTTCTGCCCAACCATAGCATTCTGCTTTTCGTTGTAGCATTTCTACGATTTTTTCTAACCAAGGTTGAAACTCTGAAAACTCATTATTCTTTCTTGCCTCAGCCCAAGCGTGTTGCCCTTTGCTTGACAATTTTGCTTCTTCTTCTACGAGTGAAGATGGCAATTTTGTCGCTCTGTCATATCGTCGCCTGATCTCACGCACGTTCACCGCTGAAATGGATGAGGGGTCATCCATTACATCACTATTTGCTTCACATGCAGAAAGATACTCGCCAATCTTTGGGTCTGTTGAGCGTTCATGTTGCATTTTTGAAACAAGTGAAATCTGATCAGCGCGATACTCGATCCCCTTCTTCGGCATTTTGACTTCTTGATCCCAGTGCAACAGTGCAATAGTCGCTCCGATGAGGTTCGCTTCCTTTGTATGGAGCAGCAGTTGTTCGTATTCTTTTGAAGTTGCAAGCGTCGTCATTTTGGCTTCCTTTTTGTTGGGGGTACAGTATAAAACAGCAGACCGTCAAATTGACGGTCTGCCGCGTAAATTCCTCGCTTTTATTCCCTAATCGGACTGTTTTGAATGCTCCGTTAGATAGTCTACAACTGCCTTGGCGTCTTGATCTGTACGAGCCTTTGCAAGGTCGAGCGGGGTTTGCCCCTGCTTGTTCTTCAAGCTCGTATCAGCGCCATTTTCAACAAGTGCTTTGACTTTCTCAATTGAGACGTTGTTTCCTGCTGCGGCAATATGCAATCCTGTATTGTTAGTGTTATCGAGCGCGTTAACATTTGCACCCCCCGCGAGAAGCAATGTAACACCTTCAACTTTACCAGTACGGACTGCGTGCATTAATGGTGTTCTTCCCTCAGCTGTGTCATGTACTTCTAAATCAGTACCCGCCTCAAGTAGTATACGCACTGATTGAGGTTCCCCAAAACCAGATGCCCAGAGAAGTGGTGTATATCCAAGTACAGTATCAACAGTGTTCACGTCAGCACCGCTGTCAACCAATTCTTGTACGACATCGCCTGTTCCAAATCCTGCTGCCCAAGAGAGTGGCGTATTGCCAAGACTGTCTCGGGCTTGAATGTCGGCACCGGCATCAACAAGAAGTGTAATGACCTCAGGGTCTTTCGAACGAGCACCGTACATCAATGGTGTTCGATTGACTCGGTCAACTCGGTTTACAACTGCACCGAGTTCAAGGAGGCCAAGTACAGTTGCTGCATCGCCTTCTTGTGCTGCTGTACTAAGAAGTGAAACACCAGCACGATCAGAAGCGTCAAATTTACCTTTGCCGTCATTGATATATTTCAGCACTTGTTCTCCGCGACCTGCCTTGATATACCGAGTAAGTTGATCTCCGGTAAGAGGACGGTCAGGATCTTTTGTTGGAAGATCTTCCCCTGAGCGACGTTTCTTAATGATGTCATTCAACCGCTTCCTTTGTTCTGCGGATAAACGTACATTTGTTGTGATCTCTTTACACTTGGGGTGATCGAGTCGAATCGTTACCTTTGTTGTTCGAACTTCATCCCAAAACCGATCCCAGTCAAGAATAAGCTCTTGAGTGGGTGCTGGTTCTTCGCTGAAATTCTCAACGATCGCTGGAAGAATTGAAAGTACTTTAAACGGTTCACCATCTTTTGATGTCAACGTAACTGTTGAAGAACCTGTTTCTTCATCGATCACAAGTGGGTCAACGTCAAGCGAAACGAACGAAACTGTTTCACCCTTTACAGCAAGGCGAAGAGGTGGACGACCGTCAATTGTAAACGTCACTGTTTTCGAAAGTGTTCTCGCCTTGCCCTTCCCATTCATTGTGATCGAGATATCAGTTGATTCACCTGGATTCAAAACAGTGTTGTTTTTGAAATCCGACGTTGTACAACCACAACTTGCGCGTGCTGAAATAATCGTCACTGCTTCTTCTGCAGTATTTGTCAACGTAACTTTTCCAGTTCTTTTTTCTGAGGTTGAAAAAGAACCCAAGTCCAAAGTTTCGGGAGACGCTTCAATGGCTTGAGGTAAAAGATTTGCTGGATTTGCCTGAGGCGCCTTGGGATCCTTCTTGAGTTTTGCAGGATCTGTTACTGGGGGTTCGACCTTTGGCTGTATCGTTGGGAGATCTCCCTCAATGCGAGTAACGTTGCTCGTTGTCGATGGCTTTGATGTCTGCTCCTTGGGTGGTGTTTTCGCTGCTGTTGGTGCAAGCGCTGGCTTTTCCTTAGCGGGTTTGGCTTGGGCTACTTCAGCAGTAGGTTCTGGAGCTGAGGTCTTATCGTCTGAGACCTGCGTGTCTGCTGGTTTACAGCCCACGACTCCAAAAATGGTCAAAGAGCAAGCGAGGAGTGACAGTACTGAAAGGTTTTGTTTGTTCATATCTAGAGTTCCGAAATTTTGTAAGATTGGATCCAAAAAAAGGGCTAATTTCGCATTGTAAACAATCACCGCTCAGAGGCAAGCGGTGATACGGTATAACGCTAAAAACTATGTACTATTGCCATGGAGTCAAAGCGTCTATTCTTTGACGGCATTTCAACCTACTTTTCTCCACAGAGGATTCTAATGACTGCAAATTCTCCATTCTCGGACCTTCCTGAGCACCTACAACTCCCACATATCAGACCAATTCAACCGATTCCTATGAAAAAGGAGGAACAGGTCATTGTTGGGCTCAGAGATCCATTCCAACTCTCAAAAGAATCGCTCGCACTCCCAGCCAATGTCTATTCGATTGTCCAAAAAATGAATGGTGATACACCTGCCAAGGCTATAGCAGAAAGCACAAAAGCCCCTCCAGATCAGTTTATTGATCTCCTGAACAAACTTGACCAAGTTGGGCTTTTGTGGGGGCCAACTGCCAAACGCCTCGAAGAGGAACTCCTTCAATCTCTCAAGAGTACAAAGACGTTTCCTGTTCGGACTACGGCCGCACTCGGGAAATCGGTAGATGCATGCAGGACGCAATTGAACCAGTGGTTTGATGAAACGGAAGATCCAGAGTTTGAGAAGCCTGTGGCAGCAATTGTTGCACCCCACCTTGATTACTTCCGTGGATGGCCTAATTACGCCTCTGCGTACTACGCTTGGCAACACGCTGACAATCCTGATCGCATTGTCATTCTCGGCACGAACCACTTCGGCAATGGCGATGGTGTCGTTCTCTCAACAATTGGATTCTCATCCCCACTTGGAACATGCCCAGTGGATGAAGAAGTCACGAAGCAACTCTGTGAGAAACTCGGTGTTGGGCTCACTGCAGATATGCTCGACCATCATGCAGAACATTCGATTGAACTCCAACTTCCTTGGATCCAACACTGTTTTGGGAATGTACCAATTGTAGCGGCGCTCATCCCAAGCCCGCTTATCCCCATGATTGAAGAGGATGGCAAACGAACAACAACGCAAGAGTTTGTAGATGCGCTTCGATCTGTCCTCGATGAAGTAGGAGGAACAACGTATTTTGTTGCCTCTGCTGACCTCAGCCATGTTGGGCAACAGTTTGGTGAACCTAGACCTGTCGATGACCAACGGAAATTCGATGTAGAAAAACACGACCGAGAAATGATGACGAAGTTTATCCAAGGAGATGCTTGTGAATTTGTTGATGCCATGAAATGGAATAACAACGCAACACAATGGTGCTCTATTGGAAACATGTCAGCTGTTATGGAACTCGTAAACCCAAGCTCCATAGAGTTGATTGACTACAGGCAGTGGAGTGATGATAACGGAGCTGCCCTCGTATCAAGTTGTGCAATGGCACTCACCCCATGATCGCAGTGGTCCAACGAGTTTCTTCAGCAAGCGTCGAAGTTAAAAGCCAAAACTATTTTGCAAACATAGGCATGGGTCTATGTGTCTTAGTGGGGATCGAAGATGGTGACTCCGAATCTCACGCAGAGTGGATGGCCAATAAACTTGCGAACCTTCGTATCTTTCAAGATGACGCTGGAAAAATGAATAATTCTGTGTTGGATCTGCAGGGTGAAATCTTACTCATCAGCCAATTTACACTTGCAGGAGAATGCAACGCTGGAAACAGACCAAGTTTTATCTCTGCAGCAAAACCAGAGCAGGCAGAACCACTTGTTTCACTCGTAGGAGAAACATTGGTACAGAAGCACGGGATCGGGGTTTCTTCTGGGATTTTTGGGGCGATGATGCAAGTTACGATTGTAAATGAGGGACCCGTGACTCTCATCATTGAACGCAGATAGACTATACAAATGGACTTGCAACGTGCGCAACAAATTCTCGAAACGAGCCTACTCATGGGGGTTGATTTTTTACCAGTTGCAACTTCAAACACGGTACAAGAATCACCCCTACCACCCGACACATCCAGCAGTACGTTGCGAGCAAACCAACAGGCAAGGTTAGACGAGTTAGCCAAAATACATGACAACACCTGCCCACATTGCACAAAGGCAACCGGGCACAAACAAACTGTGTTTGGTGTAGGCAATCCTTCTGCAAGACTCATGTTCGTCGGGGAGGCTCCAGGATCTGAAGAAGATCGACTCGGTATTCCCTTCGTAGGAGCTGCAGGGAAAAAACTCGATGAAATTATCAAAGCAATGGGAATGGATCGAGAAGAAGTCTACATTGCAAATGTACTAAAAAGCAGACCTCCAGAAAACCGAAAACCATCACCAGAAGAGATTGCGCATTGTGCTCCGTTCCTTTCGCAACAGATCGAAGTGGTTGAACCTGAAGTACTCGTCGCACTTGGAGGCTCAGCTGCGACGTACCTCCTTGAAACGCAAATCGGGATTACCAAACTACGGGGATCTTGGGGTGATTTTTGTGGAATCCCCGTCATGCCAACCTTCCACCCTGCATATTTGCTGCGAAACTACACCAACGAAACTCGCAGCCAAATCTGGTCGGATCTGCAGCAAGTCATGGCAAAATTAACCAATTCATGAAAAACCTTCTTTCGCAACCTATTTAGCAACAGTACTTTCCATAAAAAGTGTGATCTTTGTGATAAAATTGGGTTTTTAGGCTTGATTTCGTCATTATTTCGGTAACAATACACGCTGTAAACAACATTTCAAAGTATGGCAACTAGCGCCTGTTAGGCTTTTTTTAGGGATTTGTACCATCTATGCAAGCTCAGAATAAAATTATTATTCCACAACCATATCACCTCGCCCTCTTTCGGTCAGCTGTGCACCCTGAATTTTTCGATATCGAAGAGCGAATCGAGATTCAGCATGCAGGGTATGAGTTTGAAGGCTGGCTCTACAAAGATGGTCATGTACTTCGGTTAGAGTTTGAGGGTACGTGCGCAACCGAAATTGTTACACCAGATCCTGAAAACCTCCCAGAGCGTGGCCACATCAATACGATGCAATGTATTGGGGAACGAGATCATGAACAGGAATTTGCGGAACGCCTTCTTGTCATTTCTTCCATGCAATCTGAACAACTCTCAGAACATCTCTTTGGTGATACGTATGAAGAACTTCGAACATTTGCAAATGAGAGCGATGCAAAAATACTGGAATGGACTGAAGGAAAGCATTTGCATATGAGCATTCTTGACGTACAACGCTACAGCAAGCAGGTCCACGCTCAGGGGTATCACCTGCAATCAGAACATGGACACGTTCTTCGTACCCAAGCGATCTTTGAAGTGATTGCAGAGCAATCCTAAACCATCCTAGTAGAGATTACGGTTCAGTCTCAGGTTCAACAACGGAACTCCCAACAAGCATACCGTCCCACCAGATGTCGTGTGTGCCTTGTCGATCACATGCGTATCGCATCAATAAGTAGACCATCACGCTTGCACTAAAAAACCCACTGAATAACCAACCAATCATGAAGTCGTAAACGATTGTCTCCCAAATTGCAACGAGACCACTTGCAGCAGATTCGTACCACGCCAACCCTACAACAGGAACACCGTCAGCTTGAAGAGCACCAGCATTCCCAAGAGATGCATTGAACGACCACGCGTCTACTAATTGTGCAGTGAAATCAAGGGTGAGGTTTGCGAGCAACCTCACGAGTATAAATCCTAAAACCAACCCGACAATGAGTACGGCAAGATATCCCAGTAAATGCAGTGGTTTGGCGAACATGTACGCAAATGATCGTTGGATAGATTCCCCGCCTTCACAATTTTCAACAGCGATAGATGGAATAAGTAAGGGCCAGCACACAGCGTATCCGAGGGCGACGATCGCGATCAAAAAACCAAAGACGAGCGCAAGACCATAGAGCAGACTGCCAACAAAATTGAGAATTGGAACATTAAACAATAACAAGCCAAACAACACTAATCCAATACTCACAGCAGCTACGAGCATTGCAGGCGCCGTCAAAGCGAGCAGAGTTGCACGCCAACGATCCGATGAAAACCGCAGAGCCGATGCGACTTCTACTCTGTCTCCTCTTGCATGTTGACACGCTTGCATTCTTGCAATAGCGCACCCTCCGATGCTCATCACGAGCACAAACACCAACCCATACAAACTGATAAACCAATGGTGTCCTGCCTTCCACAATAATTGGGGTAAATCCCAGACGATTGCAACGACACCTTGCCAGACACGTACAACATCAAGTTCCAATGAAGCATCCACAATCTTATTCCACTCAACTGAAACAAAAGTAGCTGAAGATTCAAACGGACCAAGGGGACGTATTGATTCGAGTTCTACATATAATTTTTCAAACTCTTTCACCTCTTGTTGGGTCACCGATCCATTTTGTTGGTGCTCTGCCCATGCTGCGAGTAGGTGAGATTGGGCGTCTTCTACTGTCCATTCAGACACATCCCTCGGTGCGGTGTTCCCAAGAACTGTGCCAGATTCAGCAATTGCGACTTGTCGCTTTTGTGCAAGAAAGTCGATCTCAATTGTTGAGCCAAGTGGCGCATGCATCGCTGGTGCTTGTGAATCCCAAAGCCGACCAGTTGCCATGAGGACGACAACCATCATAAAACCAATAAGCAATCTCGCTGGTTGCATTGAACTGGCGATCGCAACGAATATCGAAGGAAACTGAAATACGCGTTCAAAATCTACCCCATCGACAATCGTTTTTTGTTTCCTATGTTGCATGAACCAATCTCCTACAACAACACGATACAAAAATAGCGGCTAGCCAACAATGGCTAGCCGCTATCGAATCGCAATTGATTAGAAGATTCTTATTGGCAGTCCCCCCAAGCACCCACCATACTGAGCAAATCTTCAACTCCAACAAAACCGTCCCCATCAACATCTGCAGAACATGAATCTGTGCAGGCTCCCCATTGATCGATCGCGATGAGGAGATCTGACACTCCTGTAAAGCCATCACCATCTGCATCGGTTTGACATGTTTCTTCTTCGCAATCAATGCTCGCAGAAAGAATACGAACAATGTCATCTCGAGTCAGTGTATTGATAAACGGGTGGGAGTTTTCTTTCACTTCGCCGCCCATTTCACTGAGGTACTTGTCCATTTGTTGCACTTCAACAAAGACACGAGTAACACCCTCAGCATCTGGAACGGTACCTAAATCAACTGGGTTTAGAGGATCTGTAGTATCGACCATTTGCAAACCAAACTCTGCGTTTGCAATGACAGCGTAGTCATCAACACCTGGGGGTGCGAGTTGACTGACAAGTTCAACATCAACAACTGTACCACCGAGTTGCACTTCTGAAACAAAATACACAGAATCTGGATGGGTAATATCGTAAATCAACAAACCATCCACACCATTTGCAACATACAGATAATCGTGTTCTCTTGATGGCTCATCATTTGTTGCGAGAAGCCAACGTGTATAGACATCCACCGCCTGTGCATTGCCTGTTTGAATGCTGTTTACGAGTTGTGGATATTCAATATCGGGCAACAAGTCAATGATATGCACACCGTAGCTTGGATCAGCAACATAGGCACGCACAGCGAACTCGTTTCCGATTTGATAATGGCTAAAAACGAACACATCTTGCGCAACAATGTTTTGTACTGTCGCAGCAACAAATGGTAAGGTTTGATCGGCAATGTTGACAATCACTAGACCATCATCCATTGCTGTGACGAATAGGTAAATACCCCAAGGAACAACTCTTACTGCGTTGGGAATTTCAACTGTTGCAACAAGGGTCGCTACATTAGGTTCATCATTATCATAGACCCGCACGCCGACACCACGGTCGACCACGTAGAGATATTGTGCACCTCGTGCCACATCAATTGCGTCGATATCTACGATCACTTCGACAGCTTCGTCTGGTGTCACAGTTGTACGATCATAAATGGCGACTCCTTCAAGCCCTTGAGCGACAAAAATGTAGTCAGCAGATCCTTCTACGCCATTGGGTTTTGATGTAATTGCTTCAGGTGTCCCTTCGAGTTGCAAAGCGCCATCTGGAACAGGCAAATCTGGATCGGCTTTCCGATCGTAAATTCTCGCTCCACTATTGCCAACAGAAAAGATGGAATTTCGCGCGATTGAAAACAACCCAGAACCGAGTCCGAGAGAAGTCGGAGAACGATGACATTCTGCACACGTTCGAACTTCACCAGCTCCGCGAACAGTGTGAGGCTGAACGGGATTGTGCCCAAGACCAGACAATCCATTTGTCGTGACAGGCATTACGAAGTCTAATATCTTGGATCCATCTGGGGCAGTCACATCTGCAATGGGGTGGCAACCAACGATATATGGAGCAATCTTGCCTTCACTATTCCCTCCGAGTGAGAAGTGACGTAGTGCCTCGAATATTTTATTGTTTGTTGTAACTTTTCCTACTTCGTACGCACCTGTCACGTAATTCAACCCCATCTGAGTTTCGTCACGTTCAAAGTGGCAACCAAAACAATTTGGTAACCAAGAAGTATGGCAAGAATAACATTCCAAACCGCCTTCTGGCTTGATGTGATTGTCGTTCATCGCACACGCTGCCATTGGGTTCGATTCCACAATATTCATGGTAGTTGGAATGGTGTGTTCGACACCATCAACTTTTGATGTAAGAACGTAGGCACCACTAGGAATTTGTACTACGTTCGTTAAAGAGATTCCATCATTATCGATCAAAGTTGGGGGCGTGTTTGGAAGCCCATGGCATGTTCGGCATTCAATTTTAGTTGCCTGATCCATGTGCCCGTAAATGTTTCCATCCCCATGAATTCCATTGTCTGTGTGACAATCGATGCAATGCATGCCTGCCGCAGCATGGACATCTTGTGGGTTTGTGTCGTCAACTGTGTAATGGTAATTTTTATTGAACCGTTCATCGGTTGTACCGGGCACACCTGGTCCTGATGGAAGTCTTGGGGGCATCTGAGCGCGACCAGTAAAGTTCAACCCAATTCGAGCACCTCGGTGGTGGCAGTGAATACACTGTTCACTTGGAATTTCTTTCGAAATTACATGTGTCCTTGGATGCCCCCCTTCAGTGTGGTCAATTGAGAGATCTGCACTTTCCGATAAGCCAGAGTTGGAATACATCATATGGCACGCTGCGCATCCATCGGCTCGATACGTACCATCAACATTTGCGAATTCACCAGCTCCACGATACCCACGACCACGTGACCACAAGTGACATCGAGCGCAAGCTTGCGAAGGCACGGCAGCATAATGCGTTGAAACTTTCGTTGGGTCACCACCCGTGTAGATGAGAAGGTCGATTAAACTTTCAACTGCACCCAGTTCTGTGGGTACATCTCCATCTGTATCTTCAATTGCAAAATTCCCGTACGTTGGTGTTTTTGATTGAACAACATCGTTGAGATACAATCCACCCGCAAAGTGCCCTGCTGTTGTTGCCATCAAACTTTTCTTTACACGTACAACATGATCTGGGTGGCACATCCCACAGGTCGTTTCAACAATCCGTAAATTGGATGGGTTTAAGAATTTTTGATATTCAAGGTCTTGGTCAAGCGGAGGGTTGGTTTCGTTGTACTCAACGGTTCCATCAGGGAAGACGTGGGCATCTTCGATTGTTTCGCCGAAAGGATCACCCCCATGGCAAAAATCACAATACAAATTCATCCCAGCCATGTTCTTCGTCACGTTTTCAATATCAGCATGGCAAAGCAAGCACCGTGGATAGGGATCGCCTCGACCATCCGCACCACGACCTTCATCTGGTCCAATTTGATTGATAAAAACAGGACCATCTGCAGTATCAACTCGAACAGGTCCATGTGGCGAAGTGATTGTCACTTTTGGATTGCCAGAGGTTCCATGTTGCACGACAGCACCGAGGTGAGGATTTCGTACTCCCTCCTTCGTCAAAACCTTCCCATGCTTTGAACCACTTGGATTTGCCATCACAATCGAGGAAAACAAGATGAGTGCCATCAAATTGGTCAAGAATTTCATTGGATCTTCCTTTTCAGTCTACGTACTAACCCCTCTGCTATTCTCATATCGTTCAAATATACGGGATACTTGCCCATTTGCCGCATAAAAAATGCTGATTTCATGGAAAAAGGTGTAAGGGATTTTCTTTCGTTATGTTCCATTTTCCCTGTGAGTACCCCCTGTGTACCCTTCAACGAAAGGGATGGAGGCATCACGTTCATCGGTCTCTCTTGACTTGGCGAAACACAACTTTTAGACCCGAGGTCCCAAACGCCCTGTGCGAGGTTCCCTTCGATCAATTTCGGATCAAGCCCCTATTCCCACTTCATTTTCCTCAGTTCGTACGTTTTGAGCTAACTGCGGAACATGCATGTTTCTAATCTCGCACAGCCCGATACTTTTATTGGGGAGTATTGATGTTTTTATTGGACTAGAGCTAGGCTGCTCTACAGTTTTTATATACAAATGAATGGACACTGCAACGAGATTAGCCTATATTCAATACATAGAAATGCTCCAACAGTGCACAACCATTTTCATTTTGTCAGCCATTACTCTGCAAGCAGTGTTCGGAGGCTTGCAACATAGTGTTTCAATTTGTCTCGGTGGTGGGCACGATCATCATGCACATGAACAAATCGAAGAAACCGAACATTGCGAATTGGAATGTTCCCACCATGACCGATGGGCAACACCAATTGAACACGATGAAGATGTTGCTGATTGCGAATGTACCGATGTGGAGTTTGGGCTCGTTACGCTGCACGCAACACTTCGAAAAATAACTCAATGCCCGATCCCCGCCCCATTGGCTCTTCTCGATATCGAAACGAGATTGAACCGACAAAATGTGTTACTTCGGGGACCACCGAAACTACAACCGTTTTACATTCCGGCAAAACAACACCAGCTTGTTGTGGTGCGCACTACGCGCTTTCTCATTTAACCCTCATCTCTTTTTCTGTCCACTGAGCAGTTCGCTTGCGCACTGCTAGGATTTTCGAATTGTAGATTAGGAGTTACAACGTGTATTACAAATTTTGGAGAACCCTCAAGTTCTTCGTATTAGCCATTCTTTCAGTTGGCTGCCAATCATATGAACCAAAACCGCTGAACATCGGTGGGTATCAGCGTGCCCTCGAAGCTCGAGTTCTCGATTATGAACCAATCTCTAGCTTTGCGAATCGACTCACAACTGTAGACCATGCACCAGCGAAGTTCGATTTCAATGATGGTATTACTTCTGAAGAAGGTGAAATCGTTGCGTTGTTCTACAACCCAACGTTACGCCTTTCGCGTCAAGAAGCGAGTATTTCGCTTGCGAATTTTGAAACTGCAGGGCTATGGAAAGACCCTGTCTTTGGTTTTACTGGTGCCGAGATATCTTCACCGTCTGCGCCATTCCAGTTCGGAATCACAGGGAACATCACCATTCCAATTTCGGGGAGGCTCGAAATTGAAAAGGATAGAGCCGGTGTTGTGTACAACGCTGAACTTCGTAAGCTCGTTGATGCAGAATGGAATACGCGAGCACAACTTCGTTCACAATGGGCGGCTTGGTCGGGTGCAAAATTACAAGTGGAACTGGTTCTTGAAACTATTGAACAGATTGAACGGATTAACTCGATTGCTGAATCACTGCATGAAGCTGGTGAAATCAATCGTGTCGAACTTCGGCTTCTGAGAGTTGAACTTACGCAACACAAAGTGAAAGAGAAAGAAGCCTCTTTGCAGTTGTTTCAGTTAGAAACCAATTTGTTACATACACTCGGTTTGCCACAAGACGCAACTGCGTTGCTCATTCCTGCGATTCCTGTATTAGAGCTAACTGCGATACAAGATGAAACAGCGAGACTCATCGATGCAAATACTGAACTCGCAGTCACATTCGCGGAATACCAAATCGCTGAAGAATCTTTACGGCTCGAAATAAAGAAACAGTATCCAGATATCGAGTTTGGTTTAGGGTATGGAAGTGAGTCTAACGATCATAGAGTTTTGTTTGGCCTATCTGTTCCGATTTCCATTTGGAATAGGAATCAAGCAGGAATTGCAACTGCAAACAAGGAACGAGATCTCGCAAGAGTAAAATCTGAAACAACTTTTACGAAACTCTACCAAGAGCTCGCCTTAGCAAACGAAAAGTTAAGACTCATAGAATCTCAGAGAGGCTATTTTGAAGATGAGATCGTCCCGCTGCTTGATCAGCAAGCGTTCGATATCGAAAACATCATTTCCCTTGGTGAAGTAGATATGTTCATTCTGTTAGAAACCATCACGAGGCAGTTTGAAGCGAAAACCCAACTCGTAGAGTTACAAGTTGAAGAAGCCAAAGCAGCAATAGAAATACACCGGATTCTAGGGCCTGAATATCAGTTGAACCCAGCGAGAATCCACGAAGACCAGCCCGCAATACACACACTTGGAGGTGTGCAATGAAAACCCAATTGACTTTACTTACCCTGCTATTGTTGTCCGGTTGTTCAGAGAACACTGTAGAAGTAAAAGAAGAAATAGTTGCAACAGAAAGATCGATTCCTTCGAATCGAGTTGCGATCCCCCCTTCAGTCCGTTCGAATCTAGGAATCACATTTGCTCGTGTTGAAAGGCGACACCTGAATACTACTTTGCGAGCTCCGGGAAAGTTCGAATACCTTCCCTCAGCAAAGAAAGCCTACCAAACGATGCTCGATGGTCAAGTCGAATTGCTCGTTACACAGTTCGAATCTGTTGAGGTTGGGCAACCACTTTTTCGACTTAACACACCTCAGTGGAGTGAAATTCGACAACGACTTGCAGAATATCAAGCAAATGTGCAACAACTCAATGTCAAAATGGAAATGTTTAGTCCACTCTTTCTCGCTCATGAACAACACGAGTTTTCAGTGAAATCGAATGTCGAGATGTGGGAAGAGCGAATTCAAAGTTTAAACGCGATCCGAGAAGCTGGTGGAGGAAGCCTCAGAGAACTCACTGCTGCTCGAGCTGCACTTGCTGAAGCTCGTGCAGAATATGCAGACTTACGTGAGAAAGATGTTCAGCTTGAAACTACCTATGCCGAAACCCTTGCTGCATTACGTGCTGCAAAAGCGGCACGTACTTTTGCTACCGAATCCGCAGCAGCAATGTTAGGGATCGACGTGCCAGATCATCAGAACGAGTGGTGGAAAGACCAAAAACAAATTGTTGTAAAGGCTACGCATGCTGGCATCGTCGCTTCGACTGACATCACTGATGGATCGTGGGCGGATGCACAAACAACTGTGGTAACAACCGTGCAACCAGATCGTCTACGATTTCATGCCTCAGGTTTACAAAGCGATCTTGGTGTGCTCAAGGATGGACTGCGAGTGAACATCGTTCCTCCAACACCTACTTCCGCAGGCAATGCTGTTGATTTACAAAACACAATGCACGGAACGTTACAGGTCGGGTTAACTGGAGATGCAAATGATCGAACCATCGATTTGTACGTCACTCCAGATTCTTTGTCATCTTGGGCGCGTTCGGGTGTAACTGCACAACTTGAAATCATAACTGACGCAACAAACGCTCCTGAACTTGCAATTCCACTTGCTGCTGTTCAACAAGATGGATTGGCTCCAATTATTTTTAGGCGCGCACCAAACAACCCAAATGAAGCGATACGCATTGAAGCAGATCTTGGGCTTAATGATGGTCGTTGGGTTTCCGTTCTTTCTGGGCTTGCCGATGGTGATGAAGTTGTACTCGATGGTGGTTTCCAATTAATGCTCGCAACAAGTGGCTCAATTCAACAGGGAGGGCACTTTCATTCGGATGGTACGTTCCATGAAGGAGACCATTAAGCCATGTTGAAAGCACTCATACGCTTTTCGCTTAATTATTCTTCGCTCATTGTTTTGATGTCGTTACTTGTTACGGGTTACGCCGCCTATCAAATTCCAAAAATGAGCATTGATGTCTTTCCAGAATTGAATGCTCCAACGGTTGTTGTGATGTCGGAAGCCGGCGGGCTTGCAGCGGATGAAGTGGAGCAATACGTCACGTTCCCAATTGAGTCCGCAGTTAACGGCATGACAGGCGTTCGAAGAGTTCGTAGCGCTAGCGCCATCGGGTTATCTATTGTCTGGGTTGATCTGGAGTGGGGCGCAGACCTTTACGATGCAAGGCAACTTGTCGCAGAGCGTCTCTCCACGGTTCGAGAAAATCTTCCATCTGAGGTTGAGCCATTCATAACGCCAATCACTTCGATTGCTGGTGAGATAATGCTCATCTCGCTTTCGTCACCGAGCAAAGAAGCAACGCCTCTTGAACTAAGGTCGTATGCTGAGTTTGACCTTAGAACTAAGGTCTTGGCAATTCCAGGAGTGGCGCAAGTTGTTGCAATTGGTGGAGAACTTCCTGAATATCAAGTCAATGTTGATCAAGAACGGTTGCGTATCTACGACTTGACGATTTCAGACGTCGTTCAAGCCGCAGGAAACGCACATTCAACAGCGAGCGCTGGTTATTTACCAAACGTTGGCAGTTTTGAAATTCCAATTCGGCAACAGAGCCGTGTCACCCAACCTAGCGATATTGCAAACACGATCATCGTGTATCACGATGGTGTGCCAGTCACGATTGGGCAAGTTGCTGACGTTCGATTGGGTCCAGCACGTAAGCGTGGCGAGGGTTCAGACAATGGCTCCCCCGCCGTTGTCATTTCAATTCAAAAATCACCTGGCACAAACACGCTTGCGCTTACAAAAGAAATTGATACCCTTTTCGACCAAGTTGAAAAGACATTGCCAGCCGGAATGGTCTTGAACCGCGATGTTTTTCGACAATCACATTTTATTGAGCGCGCTGTACGTAACGTCACCAATGTCTTACTCGAAGCGGTAGTCATTGTTGCAATTATTCTCATGTTATTTCTGATGAACGTTCGCACAACGATGATCACGTTGACTGCGTTACCTGTCTCGCTTGCCGTTGGATTGCTCATGATGAATTGGTTCAACCTTGGACTCAATGTCATGTCACTTGGGGGGTTGACGGTTGCAATCGGCGTTCTTGTTGATGATGCAATCATTGATGTTGAAAATGTGTTCAGGCGTCTTAAGCAAAACAACGGTTTACCAAAAGAACAACAACGGCAATTTGTAGAAGTCATTTTCGATGCCAGCAATGAAATTAGACCAGCGATGGTTTTTGCAACGGCCATCATCGTGTTAGTTTTTGTTCCACTTCTATTTTTGCAAGGTCTTGAAGGCAAGTTCTTCCAACCACTTGCGCTGACATACATGATTTCCATTATTGCCTCGCTTGTTGTTGCGCTTACGCTTACGCCAGCACTTTGTAAAATTCTTCTTGGTGGAAACATTGGCAAAGGGCACGACAAAGAGTCATGGCTTGTACGGTTTTTGAAACGATTCTATGCCCGCGCTCTTAAAGCAACGCTAAACGCAAGAGGTCTTGTCATTTCAGGAGCAACGCTCGCAACCATTCTTGCACTTTTGCTTGCAAGTACGTTTGGCACATCGTTTCTTCCGTCATTCAACGAGGGGACATTTACTGTCTTTTTATTCGCTCCTCCAGGAACATCACTCGTTGAGAGCAACCGGCTTGCAACAAATGTTGAGACGCAACTTGCAACAATCGATGGCGTACACTCTGTTTCAAGAAGAACGGGTCGCGCAGAACGCGATGAACATGCTGAGCCAGTGAGCAGTTCTGAGATTGAGGTCTCTATCAATGATGGCTTCAGCCAAAAAGAAGTTCGTGCAGATATAGATTCTGTCCTCTCAGCAATTCCTGGAATCACAACGATGATTGGGCAGCCTATTGAACACCGATTGAGTCATTTGCTCTCTGGAACCCCTGCTGCAATTGCAATTAGCATTTATGGCGATGATCTCAACACTCTTCGTAAAATCGCGAAGGAAATTGAGAGTTCGCTCACCACATTAACTGGCGCAAGGGATGTCAACGCTAATCGGGAAGTGATGATTACATCGCTGCCCATTCGGTATCGACACGCCGAACTTGCTGCGTTTGGCTTAAGCCCAGCAGAAGCAGCCCAGCAAGTCCGCGAAGCAATGTATGGCGAAGTTGTTGATACGGTCAATCAGGGAACACGCCAATACGACCTTGTTGTTCGACTTGACCCATCACAACGCGAAACCATTGAGCAAGTTCGCGATGTACTCCTTCGCGGTAGAAATGGCGCTACGGTTCGTCTTCGCGATGTTGCTGATATTGGCCCGCAGCGTTCGAGCAATTTAATTACTCGTGAAAACGCACAAAGAAAAGCCGTTGTTTCACTCAACGTTGCAGAGGGTTCAAATCTTGGCGACCTGATTGCTGAAGTTCGTCTGTTGGTTGACCCTATCGTCCAAAAATCTGGGTACACAGTGCACTACGGAGGTCAGTTTGAAGCGCAGCAATCTGCCTCAAAGACGATTCTTGCATCTGGGTTTGCAATTGCAATAGTAATTCTCATGCTCCTTCAAATTTCAACCGGATCTATGCGAGCGGCTTTACTTGTCATGGTCAACATACCCCTTGCATTGATTGGCGGCATCGCCGCAATTTATAGTACCGAAGGTGGCGGCTTTTTCTCAAATACTATTGCTCTCTTTGGATTAGGCGGTACGTATGTAGCACCAGTCATATCTATTGCATCCATGGTTGGATTTATAACGCTCTTTGGTATAGCAATCCGCAACGGTATTTTGCTCATTAACCATTACAACCATCTCATGGACTGTGAAGAGATCGCACTGCACGATGCTATTGTGCAAGGCTCATTGGAACGACTCGTGCCGATTCTCATGACTGCACTCTCTGCAGCCCTTGGGCTTGCCCCACTTGCACTCGCTGCAGGAAAACCGGGCAGTGAGTTGCTCGCTCCACTTGCGATTGTCACCCTTGGTGGATTGCTTACTTCTACAGTTCTCAATCTTTTTGTCATACCAGCAGGCTACTCGCTGGTATTTAGGAAACCACACACGAATTCTTGAAAGGCATTTCACATGCGATCAATACTCTTAGGTTTAGCAATTTTCTTGGCAGGTTGTTCGAAACACGAGGAAACAACCCATTCACATCAAACAGAAATCCATACGCCTACTCCAGCAGAAGCACACACGCATGCTCATACACATGCACCAACGAATCAGCAAACGATTTCAAAGTCTCTTACTTTGCTTGATCTGACATTTGATCTGCTAGCAGAAGGTCAACTCATCCCTGACAACGAATATCACGTAGAGATGGTGGTTGTTGATGGACCACTCGGAGCCACGGTTCGACTATGGATCGGCGATGCATCAGGAGTTGGTTCAATGAAAACCAAGGCAGATATCCATGGCGAGCAATACCATGCACATGTCCTCGTACCGAAAGACATCAACGATACAACTGCTCTATGGGTTGAAGTCCGGACGATTGGAGGGAACATTGCTTTGGATACAATTTCGCTACAGTGATTCAGAGCTCAGCTTCTAGTGAAGTGAACCCCTGAAATACACAGTGGCGTTGCGAAGCAACGACACAGAGCTAAAAGAAACCCCAATTGGACTTGATCCCAAAGGGCAGCGTTGCTGTCCTTTGGGACCGAGTCGAAGGGCGTG
>JASMLY010000091.1 GCA_030748455.1 Phycisphaerales bacterium
GATCGTAGAGAGGTCGATCCAGACAGTTTCTGGCCACGGATTTGAGATATTCCTTGATTGCAAAAGACAGCTTCGCACAATGGCGTTCCCTGCTTTTGACCAAACTTGCTCTTCCCCAAGGATCGAGATCGAATCCCCAAATCCACGAAGGTAAAGCGCTGCAAGCTTTTCTTTTGATACAGCGTCGGGTTCAGTGATCGATTGAACTTGATCAACATAGAGGTCATAAATTGCGAACGCAACACTTTTTTGTTCACCAACAAGTACATCTCCGCAGATCTGTTCAAATGAACCCCTGTCGCAAAAAGGCATCAAATTCAAAGCACAAGAAGTTAAGATTGCCATCCACATGCCACCATCATAAACCATCGACGCCACCGCGTCACACGAGATGAGTTCGTTATGGGCGAGGGTGGAATTTTTCGACAACAGACTTGAGTTGTGAGCGGTCGATGTGGGTATAGATTTGTGTTGTGCCAATGTCGCTATGACCGAGTAATTCTTGGACTACACGAAGGTCAGCTCCACCAGCGAGCATGTGCGTGGCAAAACTATGGCGAATCGTGTGTGGGTGCACATCACTCAATCCCGCACGCTTCGCAAGCCTACGCACAATTTGCCAAACCGCAACACGTTCAATAGGTCTTCCAGTGTGAGAAAGCAACAGTTTTCCTCGGTCCCTTCCGTCACCAAATCGCAACAAGTGGGGTCGTAATTTCTCAAGGTATTCTTTGACTGCTTTTTGGGCTGGTTCACCGACAGGAACGAGTCGTTGCTTGTTTCCCTTTCCTGTGAGAAGCACAACCCCAAGTGTTTCGTTTACTTCATCTGGTTTAATTCCCGAAACTTCACTCGCCCGCATTCCTCCACCGTACATTAATTCTACTAGTGCGCGGTCCCGCAACCATAATTTCCCAGAATCCGGCGAAGCGGCAAGAATGAGTTGTTCCATTTTTTTAGGGGACAACACATCTGGTAATTTTTTCCACCGTGTTGGGGTTTCGAGCAGTCGTGCAGCATCTGCATCTATCTTATGAGATGCGTGCAAATATCGAAAAAACATTCGAATTGTTGATAAGTGTCGAGCAACGCTTGAAGGCTGTAATTTGTTTTGCCGGTGCAAACGTCGAACATGATCTGCAAGATGCGAAGAGGTTACATTCGATGCACATGAAATGTGTAGTACCACGAGGTCGTCACGTAATTGTTGTAAGTCGTGGCGATATGCATCAAGTGTTGCAGGGGATAGCCCAGCTTCGACTCGAAGATACACTAGAAAATCACGAACCTGTCGGTCGTAGTTCGACAACATGATCATTAATTGTTAAATCCAAGTGTGAGGCTTTTTGTTTTCCGGTAAATTGCCGGTACACGCCGCAAGACTTGTATGCACCAAAACAGACACTGCACGCCTGCTCTAACGTTCCAAGTGTAAATCTGCTAGAGCATGCCGGATTAGCGTTTTCAACGTAGGGGCAACAAGTACTATTTTGCGAATGAAGCATAGCCGTGAACTACAACTATCGGCTCAAACACGGAAAACAACTCAAAAATAGATGTTATTCGATTCGCTCCCAAGTTTCAAAACATAGTGCATATTGGTTTTTGTCATCAGCAGGGCGATTTTTCCGCTCAGTACACTTCCAAAGTGTTGCATCAATAGGCGGGAAGACAGTATCGCCCTCAACACTTGCATCTATTCTTGTTACGTGTAATCGTGTTGCTTGCTCCATCGAAGCAGCATAAATTTCGCCACCACCAATACTAAAAACACGTTTGTTGCCCGCTGCAATAATGGCATTTTGAAGTCCATGTACAACGGTTGCTCCGTTGGCAACATAATCGGGTTGCCTCGTTACAACGATGTTGCATCTGTTTGGGAGTGGTTTGCCAATTGATTCCCACGTTCGCCTTCCCATGATCACAGCATGCCCAGAAGTAAGTTGTTTGAAATGCGCAAGATCGGCAGGCAAATGCCACGGCATTGAACCGTTTTTCCCGATCACATTGTTTGTTGTCATTGCAACGACGAGTTCCATCAGACAGCTACGGGTGCAGAAATATGTGGATGAGGTGAATAATTTGCAAGTTCGATATCATCGTACGTAAAATCAAACAAAGATGTTACAGACTTGTTTAAGTTGAGTATTGGAAGGGGGCGAGGATCGCGCGTGAGTTGCTCCGTTGCTTGCTCTACATGGTTGCTGTACAAGTGCGCATCACCAAACGTGTGCACAAAGTCTCCAAGTTCTAAATGCGTTACTTGTGCAATCATCATCGTTAGCAATGCATACGAGGCAATATTAAAAGGTACACCAAGGAAAACATCTGCACTCCGTTGGTAGAGTTGGCATGAGAGTTTGTTGTTTGCTACGTAAAACTGAAACATAGCATGACACGGGGGGAGTGCCATGGTATCGAGATCACCGACATTCCACGCGTTCACGATGTGACGCCTTGAATCAGGGTTGTGTTGAATGTTGTGGACGAGTTGTGCAATTTGGTCAACGGTTCTGCCGTCAGTTGCTTTCCAAGAACGCCACTGCGATCCATAGACCGGTCCAAGTTCCCCATTGTCATCAGCCCACTCGTCCCAAATAGAAACGCCGTTTTCTTTGAGGTACCGAATGTTCGTATCACCACGAAGAAACCAGAGTAATTCGTGAATAATTGATCGTGTGTGGATTTTTTTAGTCGTGACGAGAGGGAACCCCTGGGCAAGATTAAAACGCATTTGCCACCCAAAAGTGCTCAGCGTCCCTGTTCCTGTGCGGTCTTCTTTTGGTGTCCCGTCGTGTAATAGGTGGTCGAGTAGTGCGAGGTATTCTTTCATGTTTCTCCTTTTGCGAAGATACCATACACTGAACCACAGATGGACAATAAATCGCCAATTCTTGAAATTCGTGACCTTCAGATAACTTTCCCACCAAAAAACAATCCTGTTTTTGCGCTTCGGGGAGTTTCTCTTTCACTGGAAAAAGGGAAAACACTCGGGGTCGTTGGAGAGAGCGGATCAGGAAAATCGACGCTTGCAAGGGCTGTGATGAAACTCACCGAGCCGACCGCTGGTTCGATTTTGTTTGACGGTAGGGATGTGTCTAGGCAATTCGATAAAAAAAGAATACAGATGGTTTTTCAGGACCCAGGTGGGTCCCTAAACCCATACGCGAATGTGGCTTCAATCATAACAGAGCCATTGTTGGTTCATAAAATTGCAAAAGGAAAGGAACTGTACAAGCGTGCTGAATTCCTTCTTGAACAGGTTGGTCTGTGTGCGAATGATGGATCTCTATATCCCCACGAATTCTCTGGGGGGCAAAAACAACGCATCGCGATTGCCCGGGCGATTTCCCTTAAACCAGACCTTCTTGTTTGTGATGAGCCAACGTCTGCCCTCGATGTGAGTGTTCAGGCAACGGTGTTGAATTTGCTTTCAGATTTACGAGATGAACTGAACCTGACGATTTTGTTTATCTCACACGACATAGCAGTTGTTCATCACTTTTGTGACGGTGTTATAGTGATGGATGACGGGAAAATTATCGAGCGTGGACCGGTCGAAGAGGTTGTTCGCAGCCCATCACATCCCAGTACAAAAAAATTGATCGCTTCTTCTCAACCTTGGGTTCGGAAACGTTCAGATTCGCCTTCGTGCATGTTGTAAGGATGCTTGCCAAGATTATTTGTCACGACATTTTGCATCCACGTCGTTGCGACTGATGCGATCGAGTCGCCGATTGAAGCGGTTGGTTTGGCAAACGATGGTTGCCACGCGGTCATTCCTGCGAGATCTTGCATCACAACAACTTGCCCATGGCATGCGGTGCCTGCTCCGCAGCCAATCACCGGAATCGATGTTCCCTCAACAACAGCAATGGAAACCTCTTCTGGAACTGCTTCAAGGAGTAACATCGAAGCGCCAGCCTGTTCCATCGCAATTGCATCTTCGACGATTATTTTTGCTTCTTTCGATGTACGCCCAGCCGTGGTATACCCGCCGGTTTGTTTTGCTTGTTGTGGTCGTGAACCGAGGTGTGCAACAGTAGCGATGCCTGCGTCGCAAATCGCTTCTACTCTTCGTGTCCATTTTCCATCAACTTCTAACTTTACGGCGTCGGCAGTTCCTTCTGTTAAAAAGCGCCCTGCGTTTTGAATCGCAGAGGATTCGTCAACTTGGTAACTTAAAAAAGGCATGTCACCCATGACAAAAACGTTCGGGGCACCACGTTTTACCGCTGCGGTAATGGTGATGAGAAAATCAAGTGGAGCGTGGATGGTGCTGTCATACCCAAGAATCATTTCGGCAGCAGTGTCTCCAACAAGAATTGTTGGAAGTCCAGCACCCGCCATCCATCTTGCAGTCGTTGCGTCATAGCATGTAAGACACGCCCATTTTGAACCCGCGTTCGACCATCGTCGCAACGTGCGAAGCGTTACGGAACCCTCGAGTGACGTTGGAGCTTTCTGTGGCTTTGATTCTACAGAGGTATTTGTTGACATAAGAACTCCACAGTATAGGAGATCTGTGTTCTAAATACCAATAAATCTTGCAAAAATAGATTTTGCTCGGCCAACATCGTTCGTGCCGTGGACAATTACTCTGCCGTCTTCAAAACACAGTACTACTATTTGTTCACCCTCACTTGAGAGTTCTTCATGCAGGGAACCCCTCAAGACAGGTCCGGAACAGGTAAAAGATCCATGAGAAGCAAGGCGACTTGTCAGTTCGCTTAGGTCAAATGGCCCACTGCTAGGGATCTGCACTGCGTTTTGTCCGCAAAGGGCAGCCGCTTCAGCCTTCGTGCTTGTTTCTAAAAACACAAAATTGCGCTGGCCACAACAGACACAAGTTTCACGTTTTTCTCCCATGTCAATCCGGTTGCTCTTGGTGTTCCACAAATCAAAAACAAGAAGCGTGTTTGACACGCTACTCTTATTTCCAGATAGGAGTTTGAGTGCGTCGCTGCACTGGCAAGAAGTAGCGACACCGATCGCGGGTGCAATGATTCCTGCCGTGTCGCACGTGTCTTGTGAACCCGCCGGGGGCGGGTCGGGAAACAGGCACCGTAAACATGGTGTTTCATTTGGAATGACAGTCATAACATTCCCACTTGTTGCAATGACACCAGCAAACAAATAGGGGATGTTGTTTTTAACAGCAAAATCATTTAACAAATACCGGGTGTTGAAATTGTCTAATCCATCGACAATGATGTCTGCACCTTGGAGCAATCGATGAATGTTTTTGGATGTTAAATCTTCTACATGTTCATGTATGTTGACTGAACTGTTTATCTCTCGCAATCGTTTCGCGGCGGCAATCGCTTTTGGTTGATGGGAGTTTGCGTCGTCTTCAATAAACAACACCTGTCTCTGCAAGTTCGTATATTCAACAATGTCTCTATCGATAAGCGTGATGGTTCCCACTCCTGCTCGGGCTAACAACTCTGCGCTCATGCAACCAAGTGCACCAATTCCGACGATAACGGCGTGACTGTTACAGATTTTCTCTTGTCCCTCATCACCGATATCGGGAATCAGGCGTTGACGGTGATATCGGTCAGCAATAGTCATTGTGTGGATTTTACAGGGGGTTGTTTGTCTCGACCTAAGAACCCGTCGGTGGGAAGTTCTTGTTTTTGTAAATGACCTAGAAGGCGCTTTAAATCGAATTCATCAATTGCGGTGGTTTTCCAGTGAGGGGTGATCGTGCCATCGAAGGTTGAATCAACACGGATGAGCGTGAGTTTGTTGATACCAGAAATTTGCATCATTGCGCCTGAAATTGATTCTTGCGCCTTTTTTGAAAGACCCCCTTTGCTTTGGATTGCAATGTAAGCAGATTCTGCTTGTAAAAACGCTTTTGATACATCCCATCCAGCCGAGGTTAGTGATGCAAGTCGCTCAAGATGAGCCAGCGCAAGTCTCTCGGGTTGAGACTGAAGTTCTTCGAAAATCCACCGTCGAAACAGGTCTGCAGGCTTTGCTTGTACCGAATTTCTTGCGTGTTGGTCTTCGATTTCTTGAAGGCGTTGTTTTAAAGAGGTGAGTTCAGGTCTACTGAGCGGTTTACCTCTTGCTGCTGCTCGAGCCACCAAATCGCACAAACGTGCGTTCGCCCTAGGGTTTTCTGGGTATGGGGGAAGTTGTTTGAGCAATTCTTGGAATGCTCGATCTGAGAGCGTGGGAAGTGCAATGGGGTAGGTTGTCAATTGCCAGCGAACAAAGGCGTCGACGATCGGATTGTCGTGCGTCTTTTTAATGATCTTTCTTTCAAAAACCCTGCAGTCTAGAGTTTCGATGGAGTGGTGTTTCGGGGTGCGAGGGAGCGCTTCGTTTGTTTCAAAAAACGAAGTTCCCGTTTTGGTGAGTTCTTGAAAAATAGTGTTCGCATTTTGAATTGGGGTTTGTGGCGAGCAAACAAAGAATACGATGGATAAAAAAAGGTCTACCATAGATACATGGTAGACCTTTGATAACACTTGTGTGCGTTTTGGGTTTAGAAGGCAAAATGGGAGAAGGCTTTGTTTGCTTCTGCCATTCGGTGTGTTTGTTCTCGGGTATTGACCGCTTTGCCTTCATTGTTCGATGCATCCCAGAGTTCTTTTGCAAGACAACGCGCCATGGGCTTCCCTTTTTCAGCTCGGCACGCTGTGATAATCCAACGGAATGTCAAACTTTGACGTCGGCGTGCGTTCACGGGCATTGGTACTTGGTAGTTTGCTCCACCAACGCGTTTTGAACGGACTTCGACGTTTGGCCGAACGTTCTCAAGAGCTTTGTGAAAGACGTCCATTGAATTTTTTGGAGCATCATCACCGGTTTTCTTTTCTTTTTTCAGGCGAGCCTCAAGTTGATCGAGTGCATCATAAACAACACGTTGGGCTACAGCCTTTTTGCCATCTTTCATAATGCAATTGATAAACTTAGCGAGTACTTTGTCACCAAACTTTGGGTCTGGTTTAAGTTGATCTTCCGATTTTGTGATTCGTCCTGCCATTTGTTTTCCTTCTTTGGCTATCAATGGTTGAAGTTATCAACCGTTTGTTCACCACAATTCACATAGTGTGAGTAGGGGAGCGATCCCTGAATTGTGATTACTTGCCTTTCTTGGTTCCGTATTTGGAACGACCTTGTTTCCGTGCATCAACACCGAGTGTATCGAGTGAACCTCGGACTACGTGATATCGAACACCTGGAAGGTCGCGTACACGACCTCCACGAACGAGAACGATGGAGTGTTCTTGAAGATTGTGACCTTCACCACCGATGTACGCGGAGATTTCCTTGCCGTTGGACAATCGAACCCTCGCGACTTTACGGAGCGCGGAGTTTGGTTTCTTTGGTGTCACCGTACGTACTTGAAGACAGACACCACGTTTTTGTGGAGAGCCCTCGAGGTCGCGAACTTTAGACTTCACTTTGGGTGTCTTGCGTGGTTTTCGTACGAGTTGATTAATCGTTGGCATAAAGAGGGTTCCGAATAGTACTTTTCTTCTCACCATTACAAAGGCGAGCCGCACATCATACCAATTTCAGCGTCAACCGCAACCTGACCACGACCGAACAATAGTCCGATAACACAAATTCGAACCGCACCCAAATCACCAGTATGAATCAATGGCGGTAATCACCATTGGCCCAAGGATCGCCTCTGAGCATACCTCTGAGCATACCTCTGTGTATACCTCTGTGTATACCTCTGTGCATACCTCTGTGTATACCTCTGAGCATACCTCAGAGCAATGCTCAGAGTAGGGGGAAGATCGAGAGTGAATGGCGTATGACGCTGTCAGCAAAGGAGATACAAGATTGTGATTTTTGGGGGGGTGTTCGCCGATTACCAGAGCGAGATCAACTCGAGGAGGTCGTTAATATTCACCATGTTGTCGTGGTCGAGGTCGCTGATACAAGAATGGCAATCACCCCAGTTATCAATGATGATGAGGAGGTCGTTGATTCCAATGGCACCATCGCCATCAAGATCGCCAACGATCGTGTGTTGGAGCCAAACCGGGTTTGCCATTGCCACCAACCCACCTTTTTCAGTCCGCAGGGTGATGAACTGATCGTTGGTGGTTAGATTCAAGTCTGGGATGGTGTAATCAAGGGAATAATATGGAATACCACTTGGTTCAATCGTAAACCTCGTCACGCCATCAACGAGAACTTCCGTGCGGAAATCTCCAGCATACCCCATTGATTCATTCGTCCGAACCGAAATCACAGTGTTTGACCAGCCTTCTGGAATGAGTGCAACATCGCCCGTAAAAGATCCATTCACATTTGCCCACACAAGTGGTCCGTTTGAAGGAACACAGCGACCTCCAAGCATTCCATCTTTCAAATTCGGTCTTGTGACCTCTTCCATCGCAACATAGGTCCAACACCTGCCGACGTTTCCCGGTTCATGCGCGTCACTGTTACCAATCCCAACAGGGAACTTGTTTGGCCAACCAGAACGATCGGGTAATTCACCGTTCGTTGGTGTACCAACATTGCCAAGTAAATCATGCCATTTGTACCACGTTGACCAATCTTCACTCGAGTAAGAACCATCGTCTGCGCAAATCAATTCCATCCCCGCCCAACCGTTGGTTCCATTCCCCCAATCCCATTCGTAAAACATGAGATACGTCCAATCGTAGGGATGTGCAATAAAACCGAACGCCCCAGCATTGTTGATTCGATTAATGATTGTTTGTTCAGATTCGCATTCCGCATGACCGTACACCAAACCTTCAGAAGGGTTGGGTAACATTCCTGCCAAATCATTCTCAAGGGGTAAGCAAAGCATATGCGATGCTAAATCCCAAAACCCCTGTTGCCCGAGTCCCATCTCTTGGCTGTACACAGAAATCCAATCGTGATCCGCTCTGTATTGCTGACATTCAGCCTGCCCCCAATTGAACTGGGATTCAACATACCAGTCTCGATCCCCCCAAACTTCAGAGTATGTAATGTTTGAATGGTCTGTAAAAATCGCCCAATCCAATCCAATTGCCTCAGCACCTTGTGAATATTCATAGGGCTCTTCTTCTGTTCCATCGAGGATGACAGCATCAACAGAAAAAGAAGTGTGGATGTGTTGATCTCCTGCAAACCACCACATCGTTGTGGGTGTTGTTCGGGGTTCCTGAGCGAATTGTTCACAATTCTCATCAAATGTGATCATTTGATCTGGAGCCCCCCCGCGTGGGAGAGGTGGTTCGTATCTCGTTTCAATTGGCACACGTACAGTTCGCCCAACACCATCTTCGACGAATAAAATCTCAATTTCTCTTGGAATACAATCGGTTGAAATTGTCCATTTAGTAATCACGGCATGCTGTCGGATGATCCCTATAGCCTCACTAAACGAATCGTGTGCTTGTTGCATGGCAACTCGGTCGCGCGTTTGATCAGCGATCCCCATCGCCACCTTGGCCGCAAGCGCTCTTTTGTACTCGGGCTCGAAAGAGCTAAGCCGTTTGCCGATCTCACGAGTGTGAGAGGGATCGTCACACCCAACAACACGGATTTGCTCTAACAACAGAGAATTGTCATTGAGAACGTTAACAATTTTTACAGAAAGGGGATACGCTCCCTCTTTGCGGATGACCCAAGGAGCATCCACAGAAACATACACGCCTCGGTCAAGATGTTCTTCTTCTAACCACTCTGGTGTAAAGTCATGTGCAAATGTTCCGCTCACGCAAAAGATCAAAGCGAAACAACACCAATGTTTCATATCCATGTTGGATAGCCTACGACAAACAGAAAACTACTGCAAGAATTTTTCTGCTTCAGCTGACGCGAGCGTATCACAACGCTCATTTTCAGCATGTCCTGCGTGCCCTTTGACCCAATAGGTTGTAATTGTGTGCTTTTCACGCAATGCAGCGAGGGGCTTCCACAAATCTTGGTTTTTTACCGGTTTTTTTGCTGCGTTCTTCCAGTTCTTCTGAAGCCACCCATCCATCCATTTCGTCAATCCGTCAGTGACATATTTGCTATCTGCGTGGATCTCAACAGCAGCGGGTTCGGTCAACGACTCAAGAGCTCGAAGTACAGCAGTGACTTCCATTCGCTGATTTGTCGTGTCTGGATCACCTCCACTTTGAACAAGTTCACTTTTTTCTGATCGGAGAATAAACGCCCAGCCGCCAGGTCCTGGATTCCCCAAACATGCTCCATCTGTGAAGAGTTCATATTGCACTCGGTTTGTCATGATAGACATAGTAACGAAAGTACTGCTTTGGTACTCTACACATATGTCAGTGTACAGAGTTGAAGTTTCTAGCGCACCAGGGAGCGCCGATCCCCGTGGAGAGGATGCACTCAACAAGGCTCGGGCTGCTGGAATCGAAAAACTTCCAACGTCTATTGAAACAACCGCAGTGTATTTACTTGAAGGAGACCTCGATACGGCGGCTCTTGAAAGAGTGACAGAAGAACTTCTATGCGATCACATCTCTGAGCGTGCAACTGTGGGAACATCTGAGCTTCGCGCACAATCATCCATTGAAGTTCACCCGCTACCTGGGGTTATGGATCCAAGCGCTCAGGCTGTAGAGTTGGCGATCGATCGGCTTCTCGGTAAAAAAGTGGCTGTGCAAACTGGCTGGCGATATGATTTTCAGGGGATCGAAACATCCGATGCAAAGAGTTTGACCCAACGGTGTTTAGCAAATGAGATTGTTAGTGGCATTCACACCGAGCCTTTTTTCCCAGACGCTTTCGAGCATGGTCATGATCACGACATGTCTGTTCCAGAAGTTCCGATTACGAACCTTACCGATTCGGCACTAGAAGCACTATCTCGCGATGCACACATGTTTTTAGACCTCGAAGAGATGCGGACAATTCAGGCACACTACAAAAACCTTGGTCGCGAGCCAAAAGAAATAGAATTAGAAACACTTGCCCAGACTTGGTCTGAACATTGTGTACACAAAACGCTCAAAGCGACAATTCGTTACACAGGACCAAGTTTGAGTAACAGACCTGGGCACGAATATCACAGTGGCGATTCTGCCACAATTCACAACCTCTTAAAATGCACTGTTGCCGCAGCAACGCATGAATTGATTGATGAAGGCCTTGATTGGTGTCTTAGTGTGTTTGTTGATAATGCGGGCATCATCGAATTTGACGATGATCATGCAGTTTGCTTTAAAGCAGAAACACACAACCATCCTTCCGCGCTTGAACCCTACGGCGGCGCGGCGACAGGCATCGGTGGATGTATTCGTGACATCATGGGGACGGGGCTTGCAGCAAAACCTATTGCTGCGACCGATGTATTTTGCGTCGCTCATTTTGATCACGAAGTTCCAAAAGGGTGTTTGAAACCAAGAAGAATCCTTGGCGAAGTTGTTCGCGGGGTTCGCGATTATGGAAACAGAATGGGCATCCCAACACTAAATGGGAACGTTTGGTTTGATGATCGATACGTGGGTAATCCGCTCGTTTTTTGTGGTTGTATAGGAGTCATGCCAAAGGATCTCATTTCTGGTGACGCTCAGCGAGGAGATCGTATCGTTGCAATTGGCGGCCGTACTGGTCGCGACGGAATCCATGGAGCAACCTTTTCTTCAGCAGAACTTACTGACACACACGCAGATGAATTTTCTCACGCAGTACAAATTGGTAACGCGATCACCGAAAAGAAAGCGCTTGATGCAATTCTTGAAGCAAGAGATTATCCAAGTGGTTGCTTGTACAGTGCTATCACAGATTGTGGAGCAGGTGGTTTTTCAAGCGCAGTTGGAGAGATGGGCGAACATATCGGTGCAACCGTACAACTTGAACAAGCACCACTGAAGTACCGGGGTCTTACTCCATCCGAGATTTGGATTAGCGAAGCGCAGGAACGGATGGTACTTTCGGTTCCCGAGAGTAACATCGCAGCGTTAAAAGAAATTTGCCAGAGGCACGATGCTGAACTGTGCGATCTAGGCACATTCGGTACAGACAATAATGAACTCGTTTTGCGGTACTCTGAAAAAGAAGTTGGCAGGCTGAGCATGCAGTTTATGCACGACGGACTTCCAGAAACAACTCGCGTGGCGTCGTGGTCACCCAAAGCAACGGAGCGCGGCGGTGATAAAGATATAGACGTTCAGGCATTGTTACCCCAATTGCTCTCCCACCCAAACATTGCATCTAAACAGTGCATTATTCAACAGTACGATCACGAAGTGCAGGGAAGAAGTGTTGTCCGCCCAGTCGTTGGACCCCACGGGACAGGACCTTCTGACGCAGCGGTGGTGACGCCAGTTCGCGGTTCAACCCGCGGGCTTGCGATTGCAAACGGTTTGGCTACGGAATTAGAAGATGATCCATACGTACTCGCGGCTTCTGGAATTGACGAGTGTGTGCGAAACATTGTTTGTGTTGGCGGCGATCCAACCCGCATAGCAATCCTCGATAATTTTTGTTGGCCTTCAGCGAAAGACGAAGATAGCTTGGGAAGACTTGTTCGCTGTTGTCATGGATGCTACGACGCTGCAAAAGCATACAAAACACCATTTATCTCTGGGAAAGATTCACTCAACAACCAATTCACTACAGAAGATGGGAAGACGATTTGCATTCCCCCAACACTTCTGATTTCTGGGTTTGGCATTGTGCATGACATTCACAAGTGCATCACAATGGATGCAAAAAGTTCTGGAAATATATTGGTTTTAGTTGGCCAAACAAAAGACGAGATGGGCGGATCATTCGCACTGCAACGAGAGCCAGAATGGAATTGCAACACATCACTTCCGAACGTGTGTTTCCAAAGTGGTCCAGCAAACGCATCTGCAGTGCACAAGGCGATTCAATCTGGATTCGTTCGATCCGCGCACGATTGCTCTGAGGGTGGTTTACTTCTTGCAGCAGCAGAAATGGCGTTTAGTGGGAACCTCGGTGTAACGCTCAACGTACCAAACGATCTTCCATTTGCAACAATGTGTTTTTCTGAAACACCCTCTCGTTATATACTCGAAGTAGAACCCCAGCACACGGATGCTCTACTTTCAACTTTAGGCTCCGTCCCCAAAACGATCGTTGGAACATTCACGGATGATTCCACTGTGTGTGCTCATGCATGTTCGTGGAACATCGATGACCTACGAAACAGCTGGCTCGGAGGGTTGCAACTATGACACAAGCACTTGTGGTCACAGCACCAGGGATCAATTGCGATCACGAATTGTGCGAAGCATTTCAACTTGCTGGTGCGAAACCAAACCTTGTACACATTAATAAGTTGATGCGAAACCCAGCGATGCTTGACAAGGCTGACCTCATTGGATTTCCGGGTGGGTTTAGTTATGGAGATGCCGTTGCTGCTGGGCGAATTATGGCGAACCTTATGCGAGCAACACTCTATCCATCTCTTACAGAGGCAATACGCAGGGGGGTTCCTATCATTGCGCCTTGTAATGGATTTCAAATAGCAGTACAACTTGGTTTGTTGCCTGGCCCGACCCCAGGAAGTGACTGGCAATCAACTCCTCCAAACCCAACAGTGACACTCACACAAAATAACACTGCGTGTTTTATTGATCGTTGGGTTGATTTCAATGTTCCGTCGAATACAAGATGTGTTTGGACAAAGAATCTAGAAGTTACTTCTGACACATCATGTATTCCAATTGCCCACGGGGAGGGGCGTTTTGTTCCGCGTGATGCTGAAGTCATGCAGCAACTTGAAGAATCTGGTCAAGTTGCATGTCGGTATGGAGCAAACGATAACCCGAATGGATCCGTTGGAGACGTGATGGGTATATGTGATGCGAGCGGATTGGTGCTTGGATTAATGCCTCACCCAGAGCGTTTTCTCCGTTGGACGCAACATCCACAGTGGACTCGTTTAGAGAAGCAATCTTGCGAACCCCTCGGATTGCAAATGTTTAAAAACGCGGTTGCACATGCAGTGAATAACAATCAATGTAATTGTGTGGAAGGTGCACTATGACCGACCATCGACAACTTGCCGTAGACTTTTTTAACCACACCTGGACGTTGCTCGACGAACAAAACAGAACACCAGAACAAGATAAAGAGATGGTACACGTTGCACACGCGTCGAGGTATCACTGGTCGATTGCAGGCACTGTAAAAAATCACGCAAGAGGAGACTGGCAGTTAGCGCGAGTGTATGCCGCGGTTGGCCGTTTTGATGAGTCGGAACGGTACGCAACATACTATCTTGAAGCATGTGAAGAGAACGGGTTTGATGATTGGGATTTACCTTTTGCCTACGAGGGTTTGGCGAGAGCTTGTGTACAAACAAATAAACATAAATCGCTCGAATTTTTAAATGAGGCGAGGAAACAAGGCGAACTGATCGCAAAGGACGATGATAAGCAGTGGCTTATGACAAACCTTGATGAGATTGCCGCGATGCTAGATGGGGAATAATGAAACAATAAAATGTGGCGCGTGTGGATATGACCTTCGCGGCTTAGACAAAGATACACCTTGTCCTGAGTGCGGCGCAGCTCCAATAACGAAGAAATCCATTGTGGCAGATGGAATTATGGGCGTTATTGAATCTAGTGTTGCCGTTCAAGGTCTCGCGCCCCTCCCCGACATTCGCAAGAGCATTAAACATTGGGCTCGAATTGCAGGGTATTTCACGGTTGCCCTTGTTGTACTTCAATTCTTAGTTACTTTTGCAATCATTCCAATTTGGTTGTATCGATTTGCACTGTTTGGGATGTCTTTCTTCTGGCCAGCAGTTGTTGTTGGGTTGATGCCGATGCGTGTAGACGCCTCAATGCCACAAATCTATGGGTACATCAGAAAGGTTGTTCCCATTTCCCAATGGGGTTGGGTTGCAGGATATGTATTTTGGTTTGTTTTTCATGTACCAACAGAAACAGGAACCGTTTCTAGCAATCTTGGTAATTTTTTACCCCTGATTTTCTTACATGCCATTGCGGGAATTGGGTTGGTTGGATTGATATTCTGGTTACACGATCTCGCACTACGCATGAACCTCGATTACGCGGCAAAGAGGACAAGTTTGGTAGCGATCATGATGGCAACATGGGGCGTCATCGTTTTTGTTGCGCCTTGGAAACAATATGCCGCAAGTGGTGACGATTCTGCACAAACCGCGCTGTATTGGTTTTATATTATTGTCTTGATGATTCCTTGGTATTGGATTTTGATACTGTTGTCAATGTCGTTTTTTGAATTCTCATCAGATTCAAAATGGTCAATGAGATACGAGGGAGATCGCGTGGGTCGTGAAGAACGAATACGTAAAAAACGCGACGCAATGGATGAAGAGAATAACCCGTTTCCATGAGCGCCAATCCCAAAAGACTTTGCGGCGGGTGTGGATACGACCTTCGTGGGTTGCCAGTTGGTCGACCGTGTCCAGAATGTGGGGAAACCGGGAACCCTTCGTATTCTAGCGCGTTAAAACTTTCTGGTGCAAAAGATATTTCCCTCTCACAAATGCCAGAGCATTTAGTTCGGCGCATTGCGTTTTGTTGTGTTGCGTTGTTTCTCGCCGTAGCGCTCATCGTTGCACGTGTCTTTGTACCAGCGATGCACATGAATGTGTTTGTTGATGTGATCGTAGCATTGCTGTGGATTTTGAGCGTGTACTTCATAACAAACCCGATGGTCGACACCGAAGCTGTTTGGCGGGGACTCGGTAAACATGGAAAAGTTCGAATCGTCGCACGGTGGGCCACAACAGCCTCGGTAGTTTTTGCTCTAACTTGGAATGTGTCTTCAACGAATATCTACTATTCAGCGGCGATCTTCCTCGCTTTCATATCTTTAATCGTTACGATTGCAGGTACGCTGTGTTTGTTCGGCTTACTATCTCAACTCGCGCAGTGGTGCAGAGATTCCTCTGCACGACGGTGCCTTGATACGGCTGCATGGGGAGCACCGATGGTATTTCTACTTGTAGAGCCACTTCGTTTGACCCCTGTTTCTCCATTGATTATTTTTGTTGGGGAACTTGTGGGGCTTACATTTTTTCTGTGCGGTCCGATTGGAATGGCATTGTTGATGTCATCGAGTATGAGAGCCATTGGACACGCTCGTGAGTATCAAGAGTATCTTGAACGCAGAACACAAGATAAAACCCAGTGGCCTTCTCCCGAGTAGAATCTCCGTATGGGAACTGATCAAACAATAAGATGTGCAGTTATTGGTGTTGGCCGAATGGGTAGGCACCACGCTCGAATCTATGCGCAACTTGATGGGGCGGAGCTTGTTGGAGTTGTAGATGGCGACCAAGAACGTCGAGAAGATATTGTCGAAGAGTGGGGCGGCCGTGCGTTTGAAACCGTTGAAGAACTCATCGATGCTGGCGTAGACGCCGTTACAATTGCAACACCAACGGTATATCACCTTGAAGCTGCAGCACCACTTTTAGAACGCGGTATTGCATGTTTGATCGAAAAACCGCTTGCTCCAACGACAGAAGTTGCTTCAACAATCGCAAAGGCTGCAGAAAAAGGTGGCGCTGTGTTACAGGTGGGACACGTTGTGAGATACGACCCTGTGATGAGAGCCATCGCATCGATTGATGATTTGCGCCCACGATTTATTGAGATGGTTCGTATCAGCCCGATGACATTCAGATCGACTGACGTTGGAGTTGTGCTTGATATGATGATTCATGACCTTGATGTGCTCACAATGTTGCTCGGAAATGAACCTACAGATATTTACGCAAATGCAGTCAGTGTCATGGGCGAGGCAGAAGATGTTTGCAACGCAAGGTTGGTCTTTCCCGCGGGTTCAGACGGGCTTTCGTGTACTGCAAATGTAACAGCAAGTCGTCTTGCATTAAAAACGGAACGCAAACTTCGAATCATAAGTGAAGACGCATATGTTTCAGCAGATTTTGTGAATCGGTCGGTGACCTTGATTCAAAAAACTGCGAACGACCCACAGCTCTCCGAACTTCGCCGCCGCCTAGCTGAGGGTGAAGATTTATCATCTGTTGCGTACGTTGACATCATCGATGTCGAAGAAATGAAGGTTGGGGATGAAGATGCGCTGACCTTGCAGGCGATTGATTTTCTGAACTCTGTACGTACGGGTTCTCACCCAGAAATTGATGCAGAAGCAGGGTCTATGGCAATACGCACCGCCGAACGAATTGTGCAACAAGCCACAACTTCTGGGGCGAAGATGGTCTAATGGAATTCACCGAGGGTGAATGAACTAAAAAACTTGCATCTGCCAATGCAGGGTGTATGATTGTGTGATTGAAGATATGCGCCGAGTAGAAGGAAAAAATACAACCAACATGCTTGTAGTACTCTGTGCTACCTGTTTGTTTATGGGTGGAGTATCCCCCCAAACCCAAGCGGACGAAGTAAAACTTCTTGCAAGTGATGGTGTGGCGAACGATTATTTTGGTCACAGCGTCTCGTTATCGAGTGATAAAGTTGTCATTGGGGCATATGGAGACGACAGCGCAGGCGGGGAAAGGTCTGGTAGCGCGTATGTATACCAATTCGATGGCACATCTTGGGAAGAAACAAGATTAGTAGCTAGCGACCGAGAGGCTGAAGATTATTTTGGTTTTAGTGTTTCTGTTGATGGGCAGTTGATCGCCGTGGGTGCAACACTTGACAACGATCAGGGCGAGTTTGCTGGAAGTGTGTATGTGTACCAACACGATGGTTCGAACTGGATCGAAACAAAAATTCTTGCAAGTGATGGAGAGGCATACGATAATTTTGGTTGGGATGTTGTTCTGCAAGAACAAACACTTGTTGTCGGTGCTCGTTGGGACAACGATAACGGAACATCTTCTGGAAGCGTTTATGTGTACCAATTTGATGGGGTAGAGTGGATTGAGACAAAACTTCTCGCAAGTGATGGGGCTACGTTCGATGAATTTGGTTCAAGTGTTGCGATCTGGGAGGATTTGTTAGTGGTTGGTGCACCCGGAGATAGTGACTATGGGTCTGCATCAGGCAGCGCTTACCTTTTTCGGTTTACTGGCACAAACTGGATTGAAGTAGCAAAATTTCATGCAAGTGATGCAGCAAGTTCTGATGAATTTGGCTCAAGCGTTTCCATATCAGAAGGTGTGATCGTTGTAGGTTCGTACGATGACAACAATGAGAATGGGATCGATGCAGGGAGTGCGTATGTCTTTCGTAATCAAGGCTTGGCATGGATTGAAGAAGCTAAACTCATCGCAAGTGAGGGATCCGAGGATGACTATTTTGGTAACACTGTCTCCGTAGATCACGATACGATTGTTGTAGGAACTCGATACGACGATCAAAACGGTTACAACGCTGGGTGTGCGTATGTGTATCGGTATGATGGGGAGCATTGGTCTGAGACGAAACTTGTTGCAAGCGATGGGGACGAGTATGACCAGTTCGGCTTTAGTACTGCACTCAAAAACAACACACTTGTTGTAGGATCGTATTGGGATGATGAAAGCGGGAGTGCTTCAGGCAGTGCGTACGTACTAGACATCGGATTGAATGCGTGCCCCGATCCTTCTGGAGACGGTGTAGTTGATGTCAACGATATTCTTATTGTTGTCGATCGATGGGGACAAAATGACCCAGTGGCTGATCTTAATGACGACGGAGTGGTCAGTGTACTCGACCTTCTCTTGCTGATTGACAACTGGGGACCATGCGAATAGATGCACGCACCTCCGGTGAGTTTTTGTGAATCTGCGAAAAAAAAGAATGGAATTCACCGAGGGTGAATTACTTTACCATCCAGAGCTTGGGCGGGGAGGGGCAACGTCGATAGGTTTTGGCATGTCGTCTTGCCGACCTGTGCATACGATAAACATTTCAGTCGAAATTGCTCTTGAGGCTTTTGGTTTGAAACCCTTTGCAACGGAAAAACATGATTCGCACCGTTCAAGTAATTCTTTATAGGCTTCGCCTTCCAACACTTTCATGACGAGGTTACCTCTTGGTCGAAGCAGTGTTGCGGCGATATCAAGCGCGGTGTGGCACAAACGGATTGAACCATGGTGGTCGATTGTTCGATTCCCAGTCGTGCTAGGAGCCATATCACTCAAAACAACATCAAACAAACAATCACTCCCAAACGAGTCGAGTGAAAGGGTGGTGACATCTGCTTCGAGGGTTTCAACATTTTCAAGGTGCAGCGGATCTATTGCTTTGAGATCCACACCGATCACCCTACCCTTTGATCCAACTCGTTGCGATGCGACTTGCAGCCAACTACCAGGAGCTGCACCCAAATCTAAAACCAAATCTTTCTTATGTAGGATCTTCCTTTTGTCATCGATTTCTGTCAACTTATATGCTGCTCGTGAACGGTATCCATTTCGCTTTGCTTCCCGAAAAAAGTGATCGTGAAGGACCCGTTGTGAACTCATTAGAAAGGGAGCCAATCGAAATTCCAGTTGTGTCGTTTTGCCATCGGGTTTTCAACAACCTCTACAACGGCATCTCCATCAACAGTACGAAGAATGATCTCATTCTGACCATCGTTCAATGTAGCATTGAGTAATCCAATCTTGGAATTGGGCAAAATGGTGGTTTTTCCGAGGTTTGCGTCGAACCCAGCACGCCCACCGATTGTTGCTATTTCTATGGTTCCTGCCGATTCTTTTGAGATGCGAAACACAATGTTACCTCGGTGGTTTTCAAGGAGGACAGAGTTAGTCATGGGCTCATTGGTTGCAACGTGGATGTCCCCATCAGCCGTACGAACATCGAGTGCCCCTCCAACTCCGAGCATGGTGACATCACCGTTTCTTGTTCGAAGGTGAACATCTTCAACGCTGTTGGTTGTGATTGCAATATCTACCCGAAGAAGATCAAGCTCATTTTCTGTTGCGATTGCTTTGACAACGACCTTCTGTCCAATCTCGGTTGGTTGTGTTTGGGCTGTGTACGAAATCAAACGATACAGATCGTCCTGTTCTGATTCTCTTAAAGAGCTTCTCTGGAATGTTACGGTTGTATCTACGCACGATTGATCAGCCTCAATAGTGATATCGCCAGAAAACGATTCGACATCTACTGCGACAGGTCCAGAAGTGTTGAGCACCAGTTGCCAATCGGGCACGTGTTGCATGTTTGAGCAACCAAGTGCAGAAATTGAAAGGAGAAGAATTGCTATGAATCGGAGCCGTGTCATCTGTATGAGTGATTGTAGCGGGGGTACAATGGTTCTGATGAAAGATCCAAAATCTACTGTTGGAAAAAGCGCGCATGCGATGCCAATTCACGGAGCAGAAAACCCCTCTACTGAATCACAAGGCACAGCTCCTGAGAGTTTTGCCCTGAAAGCCAACATCGGTGGTTCAACAACGTATAGTTCACCAGACACACCTGGGATGCCTCTCCCTTCTTCAAAGACGGCGCATGATTTTAATCCATCCCCAAACGCAAATCCCGTAACCCAGCTCGAACACGCTCGGCTTGGAACGATCACTCCAGAAATGGAACGAGTCGCTCAGCGTGAATCGCACCTCACAGCAGAGCAGGTTCGTGACGAAGTAGCAACTGGAAGAATGATTATTCCAGCAAACATCGTGCACCTTGCGATGGACCTCGATCCCATGGCAATTGGCCGCGCGTCACTTACTAAAGTCAATGCAAACATGGGCGCATCACCAGTATCTTCTGGTATTGAAGAAGAACTTGAGAAATTGCATTGGTCTCTCGAGTGGGGCGCAGACACCGTGATGGATCTATCCACTGGTGGGGATTTAAATGCGTGCAGGTCAGCAATCATTCGTGAGTCAACCGTTCCAATTGGTACTGTTCCAATTTACTCAATGATCATCGATAAAAAGATAGAAGACCTCACACCTTCGATGATTCTGGAAGAACTTGAAAACCAAGCAAAGCAAGGAGTTGACTACTTTACGATTCACGCTGGTGTGTTACACGAACATATTCCATATATTCAAGATCGTTTAATCGGGATAGTTTCTCGTGGTGGGTCGCTTCTCGCAAAATGGATGATCCATCACAACAAGCAGAATCCCATGTATGACTGCTTTGATGATATTTGTGATTTGATGCGGCAATATGATGTTGCGTTTTCACTTGGCGATGGTTTGCGGCCGGGCGGGCTTGCAGACGCAACCGATGAAGCACAAATTCGTGAACTCGAAGTACTAGGTGAATTAACCGAACGGGCTTGGGCGAGGGGCGTGCAAGTGATGGTCGAAGGGCCAGGGCATGTTTCGTTTGATCAAATCGAATACAACATGAAGTTGCAACGGACAATTTGCCACGGTGCACCGTTTTATGTTCTAGGTCCACTTGTGACGGATATTTTCCCCGGTTACGACCACATCACAAGTTGCATTGGTGCAACGGCCGCTGCGTATCATGGGGCAGCAATGCTATGTTACGTCACACCAAAGGAACACCTTGGATTACCAAAGAAGGACGATGTAAAGCAGGGGTGTATCGCGTATAAAATTGCTGCGCATGCCGCCGATGTGGCGCTTGGTATTCCTGGAACGCGTGACAGAGATGACGAATTGACGAAAGCCCGTGCCGCTTTACATTGGCAAAAGCATTTTGACCTGAGTTTTGATCCAGATTTTGCTCGTGCGATGCACGACGAAGACATGGATGTCGATACAGATTTTTGCGCGATGTGTGGCCACGATTGGTGCTCAGTACGAATTAGCAAGGAAATTCAAGAGTTTGCTTCTGGTAAAGACGCTGATTATGCATGGGATAAACCACAAGTGTCCGCTGCCCTGACGATCGAACAAAAGGAAGTTCTTGAACAACGCGGCGTGCTTACTCCTGAAGAAGTACACAAACTTGCGTCTAAGGTCAAAGGCAAAATGTCGAACACGTCTTCAGTGGAGCCCAAATTCGCATGCCATAGCGAACTTGCAGATGCAAGTACCGCTAAAACAATACAGGAAGGGTAGTTCCTCTACTCCAACCCGTAACTGCACAAATATCTGTGAACGAATTCGAACCGTTCAAGCAGTGGGTATGTGTGCGGGCTTTGTTTTGGGTGCAGATCTTTTTGTGTGTATAAAAAACGGTGCATTCCGGTGAACGCCTCGATCGCATCGACATCGAGTTTCCACTCGGTGCGGATTCCCAAGAGTTTTCGGAAATTCTCTTCAAGAATAAATGTATATGGGGCATTGTCTTCGATGTGGTAAAACGCAAAATATCGATCTTGGGGAGTCACGCTTTCAAGTTCAATCCAATTCGCTTCGCCATAGACCTCTAACTTGTAATCGACAGCTCCTGTTGTATCTCTATCAAAGGGTCCTGCGTACATAATCGCTCGTGCAACTTCGTGCTCCTTCGCGATAAAGGCAGCGTTGCCAGCTCCTTGAGAATGTCCTGCAACAATAATGTTTTCCCACACAGGTTCACCGCCCTCGTTCATCCACTTCAACCAATCCATCTCTGGGTGGATTTCGTTCAATGTGTGCAACAGTTGCTCGAGCAATCCGACAACGGATTCTTCGTATGAACACGCAACCTCATCAGAAGCATCAATTCCATAGATTCGCTCTTTTCGGACTCGTTCCATGCAATCTGGGTCTTTTGAAGTCCAACATTTGTCGCTCACCGATCCTTGGTTTTGATAGGCCAAGTCAATTGCACGCAACCCAGATTCTGCGGCTGATTTGAGTACCCATTCCGATCGAACTTCCGGCAATTGCCCAGAACCAGGGAGGAACACATATAACAATGGTGAAGCATGTTCTTCACTATTCCACATGACCCAGTGGTCGCCGTACGTTTCGTGCACGATCTCGGGTGGACCCGATCGGTCGGTAGATCCAACAGCAAACAAGACAGTAAAAAGACAAATTCGAAACATGTTGTACCCTCTGAATAGAACAAGCGAGATCGGGGCTATTTTTCCGTAATAATAAGATAAAAAGGTGTTGTATATCAAGCCAAATTTGCCGATTCTATACGGTATGCAAGATAAACAATCAACAAGAATTGACGCGGTTGCGGAGTGGCGTTCTTCCCTTACGGGTGTCACGAGTGGATTATTGTTGTACGAAACAGTGACAGGTCTCGCGATCTTGCTTCTGCCGTTTTCACCTTTCAATCAATTCAATGTTTTGTTGCACACAATTCTTGGGATTGCAATGATCATTCCTGTACTTTGGTATTGCATTCGGCATTGGCTCGTTCGTAGAAAAGGAAATTTGAGTCATTACCAACTTCTTGGGTACATTTCGGTGGCGTTGTTGCTTGTGTGTTTTGTAAGCGGCATTGTTCTGACATGGCAAGGAATTGTTGGACCAGCCATCGGAGCAACTTGGGATATGGTGCACTTAGTCTCAGGTTTTGCGATGGCTGTGTTTATCATCATCCATCTCTTGTCCATTGTGATTCGAAAAGTAAACAAACAAGACTCAAAACAAGTTCTTGCTTCTGCGAGAGGTCAATATTACAAATGGTCAGTTGGGGTGACAGTGTTGTTCCTTGGAACGGCTTGGATTTGGTCTGTCTTGTACACCGACCCGCCAACAGTTTCAGCTTTTGCCGATGAGTACAATTGGAAATATGGTGAAGACCGTCCGTTCGCCCCAAGTTTGGCGAGAACAGATACCACTGATTGGCAAGAGGGCGTTCGAGATGAAGTGCTAGCACTCATCGAACCTGCAAAACACGATGTATTCCTTGAAGCATACGCAGAGGCAAAGAAAGAACCTGTTGGGTTATTTGCACATGTTCGATCTGCGGCGAAAGCAGCTGGTGCGAGTGAGAGTGTAAACAAACAAATTGATGCAATTGTCAAAGATGCTGCATATTGGATGCAGCACAACGGTGCGATTGACCCAAAACTTCTTACTGGTTCTGACAGGTGTGGAACGAGTGGATGCCACACACAAATTTATGAAGAATGGCTGCCAAGTGCGCACCGATATTCATCCCTTGACAAAATGTTTCAAGATGTACAAACGTTGATGGTTGAAGAAACGTCACCTGAACACACTCGATATTGTGGGGGATGTCATGATCCAATTTCACTATTTGCAGGTGCAAAAAACAGTAGCAACAACACGGTTGGTGTTGAAGAAGGAATTGACGAAGGTACATCTTGTCTTGTATGTCACAATATTGTTCAGACTGACGTACAGGGAAACGCAGATTACACGCTCCAGCCTCAAGAGCGGTATGTGTATGAACTTGATGACGGGGGCGCCGCGAAGTTTTTGAGTGATTTTTTAATTCGCACCTACCCGAAACATCACGTTTCTTCCTACTCTCGACCCCTCTACAAAACAGCCGAGTTTTGCGCAGCATGTCACAAACAATACTTAGACAAAGAGGTCAACACCGACATTGGTAAAGTTCAGGGGCAGAACCAATACGACAGTTGGAAAAACTCTCGTTGGTATCACGGTGATGAAAACCCGCAGACACTCTCATGTCGAGAATGTCACATGCCACTCATTGATTCAGAAGACCCAGCTTCAGGTGACATGACAGACTACAACAGATCTCTCGATGATGGAAAGCATCGAGGGCATCGAACACTTGGTGCAAACCAATACATTCCACAATTACAAAACCTTAAGTTTGCTGATGAACACACCGCTTTGATTGAACAGTGGATGCGTGGTGAGATTGAAATTCCTGAAATTGCAGATAAGTGGACGGTTGGCCCAGTTGTTCGCATGGAAATCGTTGCACCAACGAGTGTGACAGCTGGCGACCAAGTTGACCTTCGCGTATTGCTAACAAACAACAAAACGGGTCATGATTTTCCAACTGGACCACTCGATATGATTGAAAGTTGGGTTGAATTGATTGTGACAGATTCTGAAGGTACTGTGCTGTACAACACAGGCTCTGTTGATCCTGAAACAGATCAGATCACTGATTCGAAAGTAATTTTTAAAGCAGACGGATTCGACCGAAAAGGAGAATTAATCGATAGGCACAACCTTTGGGATCTCGTTGGAGCAAGTTACAAACGTTCGATGTATCCGGGTGTGACAGATACATTTGAAGAAACGTTGCAATGTCCTTCGATGGCTCGTGGAAGAATTGCAGACAATGCAAGAGAGTCAATCCCAGGAAGTCGTGCAGATGATTTTGCGTTTGAAACAGAAGAAGAGGGAGCGTTAACAGTTCACGCAATCCTGTGGTATAGAAAAGCTAATCCTGCGTTTTTAGACAGGGTTTATGGAACGGAAATGGATGTGCGGTCTCCCGTCTTTAAAGTGTCAGAAGCAACAGCAACCATTCGCGTGGAAGCCGAATGAGTAAAAAGCGTTTTAATAAACGCCATCAACTTATGGTGCGATGGAGTGTGGTGACTGTTGCCATTGCGATTGCGATAGCCGCGATGTTTGTTTGGATTAACTCAAGAGTGGATCCGATGGCACGGAACAAGGATGGATCAGTTCGCGGTCTTACGAGTGTACTTGAACGTAGCGTGAAGCCAGAAATGGTGACATTCCAATTTGTGTCTAAAGAGCTACCCTTTTCTCATTTTTCTAATGTACGACAATCACTTCTGCCAGAAGATATGGGAAGTGGTCTTGCTTGGGGTGATTATGACAATGATGGAGACGACGATTTGTTTGCGGTGAACTTTTCTGGTGACATTGTTTCAGGAAAACCCGCAGGAACAAGTGCCCTATTTCGAAACGATGGAGATGGAATGTTTCAAGATGTTTCTCAACATGTTGGCCTCACAGACTCGTTGTTTGGAATGTCGCCATCATGGGCAGATTACGATAACGATGGTGATCTCGATCTGTATATAACAGTGTATGGTGAGAATGTGTTGTACCGAAACGATGATCAAACTTTCACCAATGTTACTGATGAAGCGGGTGTTCAAGACAACCGGTTTTCAGCAGGCGCTTCTTGGGCTGATTATGACGGAGATGGACACCTTGATTTATACGTGACGAATTATGTTAATTTTGTGTATCAAGATGCTGACAAAAAAGCAGCGAAGCGACAATATGGCGCGGAAGTGCCCTTTACATTGAACCCATCCTCGTACGACGCACAACCAAACAGTTTGTATAAAAATAACGGTGATGGTACGTTTACCGACGTCGCAATCGAAGCTGGCGTAGATGACAAAGAAGGGCGCTCCCTTGGTGCAACGTGGTTTGATTTTGAGGGTGACGGCGATTTAGATTTGTATGTTGCAAATGACGTTTCAAAAAACGGGGTATACCAAAACAATGGGGATGGTACGTTTACTGACATCGGGGCGATTTCTCTTGCGGCAGATTACCGAGGGGCGATGGGGCTTGCGGTTGGAGATGTGGATACTGATGGCGACGATGATTTACTTGTGACACATTGGGTAGCACAAGAAAACGCGCTGTACGAAAATATGCTTGGGGAGTGGGGCGACTCCGACAGAGTTTCTTTTATGGATACCGCTGAAGACCACGGCCTTGGGCAGATTTCCCTGCACATGGTCGGATGGGCTACTGGGCTTGTTGATCTAGACAACGACGGGCTTCTTGATCTTTGGGTTGTAAACGGACATACGCTCGAAGAAGAGAAAAACACAGATTTGCTGCAAAAACAAGAAATGCAACTTTTCAGACAAGTTGGCGGTGAAGGTTTTTATGAAATAGGAAGTGAAGCGTGTGAAGAACTTAGCAATCCATTTGTTGGGAGGGGTGGGGCGCACGCGGATTATGATAATGATGGTGATGTAGATATCGCAGTGCTGAAGTTTGGTAAAGGGATTTTGTTGCTAGAAAATACTTCTCAAACAACAGGGCATTGGTTGAGAGTTAAGTTAACCCAACCAGAGATAAACAAGTTTGCAATAGGTGCCATCGTCTCAGTTCGCATTGGCGATATGATTAGGCGTAAACAGGTAGGTGTTGATGGCAGTTATCTCTCGCAACACCAAATTGATGTTCAATTTGGGTTAGGTGATGCAGAGGTTGTCGATGAACTTACAGTCTTATGGCCAAATGGGTTAATGACAACGCGTACAAACGTACCCGTTGATCAAACAATTACAGTGACTCCCTAGCAACACCCACCAGAAGAAGAACAACAATCGCCACCCTCATCAGGGATTGGCCCTAGATCGGTGTTACCTTCTTCGTCAGCCTTGCATGCAATAACCGTCATGCTTCGAAACTCGATTCCGCCTACGGTTTGCCACGGGTCTGATTCATGCTTGACAACAGTGATTTCTTCGAAACCTGCATTTGCAAATGCTTTCACAAATGCGTCATCTTTCATGGCGCCCGAGACACAGCCACTCCATAAATACGCATCGTTTTGCATGGCTTCTGGAACGTCAGCATTAGAAACAATATCTGAGATAACAGCGCGACCACCAGGTGATACAACTCGAAAGAGTTCCCCGAACAACGTAGGTTTTTCTGTATTTGAAACAAGGTTTAAGACACAATTCGAGACAACAACATCAACAGAGTTGTCCGAGATGATCTCTTCCATTGCAACAATGTTACCCTTATGAAATGTAACATTTGCGTATCCAATAGTTTCAGCGACAACAGGTGCATATTTGTTGGCAACCTCAAGCATGCTGTCATTCATGTCAACGCCAATGACCTTGCCGGTTCTACCTACAACTTGACTGGCTATGAAACAGATTTTTCCAGCGCCAGAACCAAGGTCAAGCACGGTTTCTCCTGCGCGAACATATGTACTAGGATCGCCACAGCCGTAATCGCAATCAATAACTTCTTGAGGAATAGCCTTGAGCCACTTTGCGTCGTACTCTACTGGGCAACAAAGGGCTGGTTCAACGTTCGTTGCTGCTGGCGTGTACCTGTCTTTGCAGGCATTTTCGGCTTGTTGTTTATCCATTTTTTCTCCGTTTTTCAAGAAAGATGTATTGTATGGAATCGACCCCTACTCTGCTGAATGAACTTGACTTTCTTTAAGAAAGGATTAGACTCAGGTATGGACGAAAAGATTATCTTAGCTGCTACTTTTTCAGTTGTGGTGACAACCACGACAGTGCTGTATGCCGAAACACTCAGCGGTACAGATTTTGATCGGTGGAACCCAACCGATGTACGCGTGCTCTCCTACAACTTGCATGGAGATCTCGACCCCCAAAGTCTTTCGGAGAATGGTTTTTCAAGAGTAGTTTCTGCAATTGATCCGGACATAGTTGTGTTTCAAGAAGTCTCGGGAAGTTACAGTGATGCAGAGGAGTTTTCAAATTGGCTTGATCACCAACTGCCACAAAACAGCTGGCAAGTTCAAGTTGGGATCAGCGCGGGTGTTCGAACAATCGTTGGATCACATTATCCAATGTCTATGCAAGAACAAGACACAATCCCAGCAAGTTCAACACGTGGTGTCACGATGTGCCTTGTTGATTTACCAGACAACGTTTTTGATGTTGATGCATATATTCTAGGTGTGCACTTCAAGTGTTGTGATTACCCAGGTGACAATGAAAAAAGGCAAAAGAGTGCAGATGCGATCGTCACTTGGATGGGTGATGCAAAATATCAAGGAAGGTACATTGATCTGCCTTGGGGAACACCCATGCTTGTGGTTGGCGATATGAACCTTGTTGGAGGACCACAACCAGAAACAACGCTCCTAACAGGAGATGTTATAGAAGAAGAGGTGTACTGCCAAGACAGTAAAAGTGATTGGGATCATAGTGACATGTTTGATGTTGCTCCTGTTGACCCAAACACGGGTGACGATTACACGTGGCAGGGGAATGATTGGTATGACCCTAGTCGTCTTGATCGGTTTATGGTGACCGATAGTGTGATGCAATTAGCGAATTCATTTGTATTGAACACTGGAACAATGTCAAACGATGCGTTGAATGCATTGCAGTTAAACGAGTCCGACACTTCTCCTGCAGTCACAAGCGACCACTTGCCCGTTGTGGTTGATTTTAGACCAACACAACAAGCCACTTCTTGTGCGAGTGATCTTGATGGTGATGGAATAGTTAACGTATCCGACTTACTGAGAACTATTGACAGTTGGGCACCGAATGGAGGGTGTTGTCCGGGTTGCCCAGGTGATGTTACCGGCGATTTAGCGGTTGATGTGAGTGATGTGTTAGAAGTTGTCGGTCACTGGGGTCCTTGCCAATAACTAACTAGCGATCAGTAACCCAAACGTGATCCATACTGAGGCGGCAACCATAACGATTGCTGTGTATCCAACGATATCCCTCGCTCGAACACCAGTGATTGCCAATAATGGCAACGCCCAAAATGGTTGCAACATGTTTGTAAGTTGGTCTCCATAGGCAACAGCCATGACCATTGTTCCGGGAGAAACGCCGCTTTGTAAACCACTTTCAAGGGCAATTGGTGCTTGGATCGCCCACTGACCTCCACCACTTGGGACAAACAAGTTGACAACTCCGGCTGATACCATTGTGAGTAGAGGGACGGTTTCTTGAGTTCCTGTTTCGACCATGAATTCTGTAAGCGATCCCATCAACCCAGAAGAAACCATGATCGCCATAATTCCAGCGTACAAAGGAAACTGAATAATAATTCCAGCGCAACCTTTTGCACCCCGTGTAATCGCGTGCATGTATCCAACGGGAGAACCGTGAAGAAGGAGTCCAACGCCAAGCATAAACATAGTTATTTCATTGAGCCCAAGACGGTCAATACCGGAAACAACCATGTGTCTCCCTAGCGCGAGAAGTAGAGGTATTGCAAGAAGCCAAGCAACAACAGTGGAGTGGTTGAGTGTATCTGGAAGTGATTTATGGTGTACCTTTTGTTCGTGCGTATGACCAGGGTTTACACCGAACGCTTCGATTGTGCGAATATCTCCGTTACTTTTTGGGGCAAGAAGCGCCAACAGTATTGGTACAAGTACAACAAGACCCCCACTGACAACAAAGTTTAGTGGAGATCCAATGGAGTCAGAAAGCGCAATTGATTCAAGTTGTTCAAGGTACTGCGAAGGCACTACTTTTGCTGCCCCACTTTTTGTCGTCATTGAAAGTGGGGCAGAGCCGCTTAATCCTCCGTGCCAGACAAGTAAGCCGACGTACCCGGCTGCAACAATGAGAGGATAGTGGCAAGGTTTGTTTGATCGTTGCATCGAAAATCCAACTTCTCTTGCTAATAATGCGCCGACGATTAATCCCAATCCCCAATTTAGAAGACCACAGATGCAAGCGACAAGACCAACAAGGGCTGCTGCTGAAGCGGTGGATTTTGGAATGCTTGCGAACTTTCTAATGAGCGACTCGAAAAAGGAGGTCGTAGCCAGCGCATACCCTGTAACAAGAATCAAACACATTTGCATAGAGAAGGCAAGAAGTTTCCAGATTCCGCTGTTTCCATCCCGCCAGGAATCGAGCACTCCCACAAGAGAGGACTGAGTTCCAAAGTCTCCCCAAATGACAGCTGCAACAGCTGTGAGTAGCGTAAGAAATATTGCGATAACAAATGGGTCG